>CAZDQR010000227.1:0-5606 GCA_964507315.1 uncultured Roseivirgaceae bacterium | reverse complement strand
TGGTTGGTTGGTTGGTTGGTTGGTTGGTTGGTTGGTTGGTTGGTTGGTTGGTTTTCATAAAAATGAGTTTAAATAATATCTAAAGTAAGTTATATATTAGTATAGAAACAATGAAAAGTCAAATTAAAAATTAAAAATAGACTATTTTCTATACCCTTTAATTTATGAAACTTTAATAATCCAACCAATTTTAAAATGTTGATAAAGTCTATTATTCATTCACTAATTTTGACCTATGGTAAAGTTTAAAGTATTTTTTCTGTTTTTAGCCTTCAGCGTTCTTTTTTTGTCAAACAGTGTTGCTCAATGCGCTATGTGCCGAGCTACCTTAGAAACGAATGTGAGCAACGGGAGCCAAGAGCAATTAGCTTCTACCCTAAACTTTGGTATAATGTACTTATTTGCTGCACCTTATTTATTAGTAGCCACGGTTGGTTTTGTTTGGTATAAGCAAAGTAAAAAAGCAAAAGAACAGCAATAAGTTGGTTAAATTTTTGCTTAGGCAAAGGCAAATATTAGATAACTCTTATATTTACTTCAGCTGTGAAAAAAAACACTCTTTTATACACTTCGTTTCTCTTAATAGTTCTCACTCTTTTAGTTAGGTGGTGGGTAGAAGAACAGTTTGCCTTTGTAGAGCGTAATGAAAAATACATTGCCACGGCTATTTATGACGAGGTAGCTGAGCAAGAATTTGCAATGATTCCAGTGTTGGATAGCCTATCATTATTTGGTGAGGTAAGCATTCATCAAAAAAGCATTACACCCTATCCATTTTTTATTTTCGAAGGAAGTAAATTAATCAATTGGTCTGATTTTAAATTTGTTCCTGATTACGCAGATATTAAAGGTGTTAATCGTTACCAGTTTATTGATAAGACCTATGGGCAATTTATTATTAGAAAGTGGGTTGTAAACTATCAACAGCGAACCTTTAATGTATTTGCTTTTATTACCTTACAAAGGAAGTATCCGATAAATAACTCCTTTATACAATCAGGGTTAAATCCTAAAATTGGACAAAAAGGGAGGATAAAAATTCATAGCATTGGTACTGGCCATGAAGGCCACCAAATCGAATTTAGCAGTAAACCTATTTGTATCATTCAATTAGAAAGAGGGTATAAGCCGGCAATTGTATTACCTATTATATACATCGATTTTTTACTGGTGTTATTACAAATTATTTTTTATTACGCCTTGTACAGGCTTGTATTATCATGGCGTAAAGGGTTTGAGGTTTTATTAATTATACTTGGTTGGGCTTATTTTAAAGTGGTTTTTCCGTTAATGGAAGGTACTACTGCTTTTGCTGGCGTAAACCTATTCGATCCCCAATATTATGCAGTTTCTTGGTTCGAAAGGTCGATAGCAGATCTTTTAATTAATAGCTTCTTTATTTTACTTATCAGCTTTAGAATAAGTAAATGGTCGAAAAATAGACGGTTTTTAAAGTTGTTTTCAAAATCATCAAACAAGGTAGTATCAACTATTCTATTACTGGGCATTATTTTATTAACATTTTGGGTAATAAATTATCCTTTTTTTCAGCTCAGATCCATTTATGATAATTCGCAAGTATCTATTGATATCTCACAGTCATTACAATTCGGCTGGACGCGTATTATTACATTTGCAATCGTAATAATTGTAAACCTTTCTACCTTCTTGCTTTACCATACGCTCGTTCGGCATTTGTTTAAGTATGTGCCTGCAATTAAAAAGCTATTACTGTTTTTAACAACGGCATCGGCCTTATTTGCTTTGCTATCTTTTGGAGCCAATATGCCTTTTGCGCATTTGGCTATCGTAAATGTGTTTGTGATAATAGCACTTTGGTACTTCGACTTAATAAGGTCATTAAATACGATAGCCTATAAAAGGTTTCTTTACATAGTATTGTTTTTTGGGATGTTATCGATAATTAATGGAAGTGCGATACATCGGTTCGAAAGCAAGAAGAAAATAAATTCATTGGCCTCCATTTTAGATAAAAAACTTGCGCACTCAGATAAGTTTGCAGAGTTTTTATTATCTTCTGCATTAACGGACTTATCTGTGGATAAATTTATTAAATCTCGATTTTCGAGTCCATTTCTTTCGAAGGAATCTGTTGTTACTAAAATTAAACGAGTGTTTCTTAACTCATATTTAAAAAAATATGATCAAAGAGTAACTTTATTTGATGCAAAAGGTGTTTCAATAAAAAAGAGCAGTAATAGCGCAACATTGTTTCAAAAATTAGCTGATTTAAAGGATAGTAAAAAACAGACCGAATACCCTTCCGTTTTTAGAGTGAGTGATGAAATGTATAATTTCTCGAAGCATTATATTGGTTATGCACCCATTAATAGAAAAAACATAGTTATTGGGTATGTAATGGTTGAATTAATAGAAAAGCAGTTTTTAACGAGCTCTGTTTATCCTTCTTTATTAGTTGATAATCGTTTTGGGCTGCCCTATACCAACGAGACTAGTTATGCTTTTTATCTAAAAGGGCAGATGATTAATTCTGTAGGTGCAATTGAGTTTCCAGCCGATGTGAGTGTTATTACAGAGCCAGTTTGGTTTGATAATGAGTTGTTGTATGTAGCTAAAAGGAGTAAAGATCGCTTAATTATTGCTAGCACTGCTTTTGATAAGCGAAAAATTATTTTATCTAACTTCTCCTTTATCTGGCTAATTACGTTGTTTCCAATTTTGTTAGTATGGTTTATTATTCCATTTATTAGCGCCAATCAGTTAAAATCGTTCTCTTATACCGAGCGAATTTTTTGGTATTTGAACCTCGCTTTTATCATTCCATTAATTTTGGTCACTGCAGTTACATTTAGGTTGCTTTCTAATTCGTTCGAAGTAGAATCGAACCTCTCTAAAACAACCTTGGTTGAACGACTTGCAAATCAATTAAGCGCTAGTATGTCTCATTATTTAGATGACGCGAGGAGTAACGATCAGCTTCTTGAACGGCTTGCGCTTTTATCAGACAATATCGAGCTAGATATTAATTTATTTGATTTAGATGGAGTCCTTATTGCGAGTTCTCAACCAAGTGTTTTTAACAAAGGGGTACTTGCTCCTTATATGAATCAATATGCGTTAAGTGTTATTAAAGAAAAGGGTAAAAATCATTTAGTTCTGCAAGAAACGATTGATAAATTATCTTATCGTAATTCATATATGGCTGCTAAAACAGATGATACAGGGCAAATGTTAGGCATTATTTCTGTGCCCTTTTTTAACACCAATGAGTCGCTCAATTTAAGTAAAAGAGAAGCATTTAACACTATTCTAAATGTGTTTGTAATTGTACTTTTTGCTACGCTGATGGCAACTTATTTTGCAGGAAAATGGTTAACTAGACCATTAAAGTTTATTGGTGATAAGCTTAAAGCAACCAGTTTCTCTGAACGTACCGAGCCAATTAATATACAATGGACGGATGAATTGGGTATGCTAATAAAGGCGTATAATCAAATGCTCGGCAAGCTTGAGCAGAGCAAGCTAGAATTGAAACAATCTGAAAAGGAAAAAGCTTGGAGGGAAGCGGCTCAGCAAGTGGCGCATGAAATTAAAAACCCGCTTACTCCAATGAAATTAACATTGCAGCGATTGGCATTAAAATTAAATAAATTGAGCAGCGTACCCAGTGAAGTTTCTGTGCCATTACAAAGTGTGTTAGATCAAGTTGAAACCTTGAATAGCATTGCTTCTTCGTTTAGTGAATTTGCCAAAATGCCGAGCCCTGAAGTTAAAAAAGTGGAGATTCATTCTGTACTCAAATCTTCGATAGAATTATTTTCTGGTGATAAAGAACTATCTATTCAATTAGAGCTTGCAAATCAAGACGTATTCTGTTTGGTTGATTCCGAATTATTATCTCGCATTTTTAATAACCTGCTGCTAAATGCGAAGCAATCTATTAAACCAACTCAAACAAAGGTTAGTGTGCTTGTTAAAACCATCATTGGTGCTAAATTAGAAATCCACATTTCTGATAATGGAATTGGGATTTTACCCGAGATAAGAGAAAAAGTATTTATTCCAAAGTTTACAACCAAAGAACATGGCTCGGGAATTGGTTTGGCTATGACAAAATACAGTGTTGAGAATATGCAAGGAAGCATTTATTTCAATTCTGAATCAAATGTGGGAACCGAATTTGTTATTGAATTTCCTGTTTTAACCTAATGCGTTGGCTGGTAATAAGTTTTTTTTTACTCGTTGTGCTTCAATCTAAAGCACAAGAAAATAACCGGCATTGTCAAATAATTACGGAGTCCACTATTATCAGTGCTACCCAAATTATAGTGTTAGAAACCGTTACTACGTCAAACGACACAATAGACTATACTATTTTACCAATTAGCTCAACTGCCTTTAAAATTCTCTTTAAAGGTGTAGATATTGATAGTGTCGAGGTTTGTTATTCTGTGTTGCCAAAAGTATTTTCTACTACTTACCAATCCGATACAACTCGCTATTATGATTCTGCTGCATTGTTTACATCTCAGGAGGTTGCTCCTCTGAAGTCTGCATATTCGGGTAAACGAGAGGAGCTTTTTGATATGGGCGAATTAACCAGGAGTGGCCAAATAAGCCGAGGTATATCTACCGGTAACACGCAAAATTTATCTGTAAATTCAAGTCTAAACCTTAATTTAGAAGGCAAGCTTTCAGATGATTTAAACATTAGAGCATCTATCACCGATCAAGATATTCCATTTCAGCCCGAAGGGAATACCCAGCAGCTTCAAGATTTCGACAAAGTGTTTATTCAGTTGTATAATGATAAATTTTCGGTAACGGGGGGTGATGTTGTACTAGAAAGTGAGAATACACGGTTCCTGAAATATCGAAAAAATGTACTGGGTGGCACCATTGATTATTTTGGAAAGGATTCTAAAACTTCGGTAGGAGCATCTTCTGCCAAAGGGCAGTTTGCTTCTGAAAGAATAGAGATTCAAGAGGGTGTTTATGGACCTTATAAAGTGCCTCCACCTGAGGGGCTTGGTTTTGTAATAATAATAGCCAGCTCGGAAAAGGTTTATTTAGATGGCAAAAAGCTAACAAGGGGCTATGATAATGATTACATCATCGATTATAACCAAGCAGAAATCGAATTTACGAGCAATGTGCTTTTAACTTCATATTCTCGTATTCGAGTAGATTATGAATATGCAGTGCGCAGTTATGCAAGGTCTATTATTACGGCCTCGCATCAGCAGAAAATAGGGAAGGTTAATTTTGGAGTTAATTACTACCAAGAAAAAGACAATAAGAATAAATCATTGTTTCGCCCCTTGTCTGATGCTGATAAGCAGATATTAAGCAACGTAGGAGACAGTTTAGACCTCGCAGTAGTGCCTGGTGATAAACGAGTGGAGTTTAACCCTGATAAAATTTTATACCTTAAAAAGGATACTATTGTTGGCAGTGTTACTACCAATTATTTTGTGCACACTACCGATAATTTAACTGAATTGTATACCATACAATTTACCGAAGTTGATTTTGGGAAAGGTAATTATTCCATTCTTGAATATGTAGCACAAGGTAGGGTGTATGAGTGGGTGGGTGATGGACAAGGTGATTATGTGCCTTAC
>CAZDQR010000226.1:0-5618 GCA_964507315.1 uncultured Roseivirgaceae bacterium | reverse complement strand
TTTATAAAAAAATGATAAAAAAAATCTTTTGGATCAGCCTCCTTTTACTCTTAATAGGTTGGCATACAAGCAGCTCTTCGGTGCTTTATCCAAAAGATACTGCTACAACCATTAAACTTGGTTTTGTACTACCTAAAGGAGTTCACAAACTTACAGTGCCCTTTGAGTTAAATAATAACCTTATTGTTATTAAAGTACTGCTAAATAATGCGGTTCCATTAAAATTTATTTTAGATACCGGGGTTAGAACAACCGTGCTAACCGAAAAAACTTTTACAGATTTACTCAACTTAACCTACTCCCGTAAAATTACAATTCCTGGCGTAGGAGGTGAAAAATTAATTGATGCATATGTTACCAATAATGTAACATTAGAAATTGATGGGATGATTGGTAGAGGACATGCCCTTATAGTTTTAGAACAAGACCTATTGCAACTTAAAAATTATTTGGGCACTAGCGTGCATGGCATTTTAGGTTATGAGCTCTTTAGTAGGTTTGTTGTAGAAATTAATTATTCCAACGAAACCGTAACTTTCTACCATCCAGATTTTGATAGAAAAAGAGGCAGGTATCAGTCGTTTGATATGGGCATTCAAGATACAAAGCCATATATCTATGCCGATTTTAAACTGCGAGATTCTGTGGTACATCACGGCAAATTTATGATTGATACCGGTGCCAGCCACTCTTTTTTAATTGACAAAAACAGGAACCCAAGCTATTATATTCCAGACCCGTCTATTTATAGCCATTTAGGCAGAGGACTAGCTGGAGACCTTTTTGGTTATATCTCTAGAATAGAACAAGTATCCTTAAGTCCATTTGTTTTTAAGGAAGTAATTGCCACATTTCCAGATGCGAGCAGTTACGATTTAAGTGCCTCTTCAGGCTCTAGAGATGGCACCATTGGTGGAGGCCTATTAGCACGATTTACAGTAGCCTTTGATTATGTGCACGAAAAACTGTACCTCAAAAAAGGAAAGTCGTATAAAAAACCTTTTGAGTATAACTTAAGTGGTTTGGTAGTAAAGGCTACGGGGTTAAGACTAGATCAATATGAAATTGTTGAAGTACGTAACGGGTGCTCGGCTGAGAGAGCAGGAGTATTTGCTGGAGATAAATTAATTTCCATAAACGGACAATACACCAAAGAGCTAACATTAGACGAAGTTCTTGGGCTAATTAACGATAGGGCAAATAAGCACATTAGAATGCTCGTAATGCGCAATGGCATCAAGAAAAAACTACTTTTTAGACTCGAGCGCCAAGTATAACTATACTCTCTTCTGATCCACTATTCATTTTTATAAATGAACACTTTAGCTTCTCCATTCTGCATATAACCACGATACATACCAGGCGTATTAAACTCCATGGCAATATTACCAGCTCTATCTAAACATATTACACCTCCAGAACCACCTTTTTCTACGAGCTTTTTCTGTATTACTTTTCGAGCCGATTGCTCTACAGTCGTGTGTAAGTATTTCATCCTGGCAGCGATATCATAGGCCACTGCATTTCTAATAAAATATTCTCCATGACCTGTAGCAGATACCCCGCAAGAAATGTTTTCGGCAAATGTTCCTGCGCCAATAATAGGAGAATCACCAATGCGGCCAAATCGTTTATTAGTCATTCCTCCTGTAGAGGTTCCTGCAGCAATATTACCTTCTTTATCGAGTGCAACTGCACCTACCGTACCGTATTTCCAATCTTGGTATTCTAATAAATCACTGGTTTTATTCACTTCCTTTTCTAGTACTTTCTCCAAAGCCTTCTTTCTTCGCTCTGTGCCAAAATAAGAATTATCCACCATTTCTAAGCCTTGCTGTTTTGCAAAATCTTCGGCTCCAGGCCCAGACATCATTACGTGAGGCGAACTATTCATTACTTCCAAAGCTGCCCTAATTGGGCTCTTAATGGTGGTTACACCAGCTACCGCACCTGCTTTACCTGTGTTGCCATCCATAACAGAAGCATCTAGCTCATTTCTACCTTCGTGAGTATAAACAGCACCAATTCCCGAATTAAACAAAGGAGAACGCTCCATTACTTGTATAGTAGCCACAACAGCCTCCATACTCGTTCCTCCTTCTTCTAGAATAGCATAACCAGTCTTTAACGCTTCATCCAATTTTTCTCGATAAGCCAATTCTGTCTCATCGGTCATGTTTTCTTTTAAAATAGTTCCTGCTCCGCCATGGATTACTAATGTTATAGGACCTACTTCGGCAATTTTTTCGGTCTCTACCTCAACTTTTTGCCTGTTTTCTTCGTTTTTAGTACAAGAGGTTAGTGCAATAAAAAGAATGGCCAAACGGAAATAATTTGTGAAACGCATAAATGTATTTTTAAGTAAAAAAATTATCCCTATAAAGAAACAAAAAAAATAGGTTACTTTGATAATTGGCTCGAAGTGTTTTTATTCGCATCATATTAGTTGTTGGAATCGAACATTTTAACCTCAACCAATTTTTTTACCATTAAATTTTGTGATTATGAGTGATAACATAGCAAAAAATAGATATTCAGATGCTGAATTAAAAGAGTTTGAAGATTTAATAAAATCTAAAATTGAAGCTGCTGGAAATGAATTAAAAATTCTAAAGAATTCATTGAGCAAAAGTGGAGATTCTGGTACCGGTGCAACTGCCACAACAGCTAAGGTATTAGAAGATGGCGCAGATACTGCAGAGAAGGAAAACATGAATCAGTTAGCCGCACGCCAGCAAAAATTTATTAATAACCTTGAAAATGCCTTAATTCGAATTAAAAACGGAACTTATGGTATTTGTAGAGAAACTGGCAACTTAATTTCTAAAGATAGATTGAGAGCAGTGCCTCACACTACGCTTTCGATTGATGCTAAGCTAAACGAGAAAAAATAATTGGATTTCCTTCAAAATCATATTGAGGCGCTCATTTTTTGTGCGCCAACTCCTTTGAAGGAATCCGATATTACCAATTGCCTCACAGAAATGTTTGAGGCAGAGGTGCCTGCAAAAGACGTTTCCGCTGCAATTGCGCAGATAGAAGAAAAGTTTAAGCAAGAACAATTTTCGTTTGAACTAATAAAGTCTGGAGGAGGGTTTCAGTTTTTAACAAAACCCGCTTACCAAGCAAGTATTGGTATTATGCTTAAACAGCAATCTAAACGCAGGTTATCAACTTCTGCCTTAGAAACTTTATCTATAATTGCTTATAAGCAACCCGTAACTAGGCTAGAAATGGAGCAAATTAGAGGTGTAAATTGCGATTATTCAGTTAACCGATTATTAGACAAAGGCCTTGTTGAAATTAAAGGAAAGGCCGAAACCATTGGCCGCCCCATATTATACGGCACCTCTAGCCAGTTTATGGATTATTTTGGAATTAACGACATTGGGGAGTTGCCAACTCCAAAAGATTTCGCTCAAAATGAAAACCAAATTGGGGAAGAGAAAGAGTAAACGGAGTTCGAGGTTGGGAGTTAAAAGTTCGGAGTTGAAAAACTTCTAGCTTCTAGCTTCAGTCTTTCCTACCTTTGCAACATGTCTAAAGCACCTACTACTCCCAAAGAGGAACCGAAAGGAACTCGCCTTAATAAATACATTGCTAATGCTGGCGTTTGCTCTAGGCGCGAAGCCGATAACCTCATTGCCGAAGGCAAAATAAAGATTAATGGCAATTTAGTTACAGAAATGGGACATAAAGTGTTTCCAAGTGATAAAGTGATGTATAATGGCAAAGAGCTCCAAGGCGAAAAGCTTGTATATGTGCTGTTAAACAAGCCCAGAGACTTTATTACTACTACTAGCGATCCTCAAAATAGGCGAACTGTAATGGATTTAGTAAAAAAGGCTTGTGACGAGCGCATCTTTCCGGTAGGCAGGTTAGATAGAAATACCACTGGTTTATTACTACTTACCAACGATGGTGATTTAACCAAAATCTTAAGCCATCCTTCACATAATATAAAAAAAATATATAAAGCTACACTCGATAAGCCTCTGGAGAAAAAAGACTTTGAAGCAATGAAAGCTGGCTTTACCTTAGAAGATGGTGAAGTAATTCTTGATGACATTGCCTATACATCGGCTTCTGGTTTTGAAATAGGCGTGGAACTACACCTGGGTAGAAATCGAATAGTTCGAAGAATTTTTGAACATTTTGAGTATGAAGTAAAGCACCTAGACCGAGTAGTTTTTGCTGGCCTTACTAAAAAAGATTTGCCTAGAGGCAAGTGGAGATTCCTTTCTCCTAAAGAAGTTGGTATCCTTAAAAAGAGAAAATAACGTATTTTATTGAACACAAACTTGTACGATTTCGTACAAGTTTAAATCGTTTTATGCCATTTTAGAGCGTTGAGGGCATTGGTATGTTCTTTGTCTATCTTGAGTTTGTTGTTTTATCAAACTCTGACAAATGAAACCCCTACCGCTAATCGTCTCCTTGCTGATAACCTCATTCTGTTATTCGCAAACCAATAACATTGCTCCCACCATAAACGATGCGCTTACACAATGGGGATTTTTAGAAGGAAAAGTAATTGATAACCAAGACACAGTTACTTATTATCTAAAAAACTACAATTCAAAACCTTCCAACCTAGTTGTTTTTATTCAAGGCACAGATGCAAACCCTCTTTTTTCGTATCGCATAAAGGATGGAGAGCCTATAATTTCAAGGTGGTTTGGCGATGAATACAAATTATTGGATTCTACTTACACCTACGCTATCATTCCTAAACCTGGAATGGCTGGCTTATTTAAAAACAAATTTTCTGTGCCCAAAGAATATTACCAAAACAACTATCTGGGTTATAGGGTGCACCAAATAGACTTCGCTATTAATGATATTATTAAAAAGCACTTGCAAAACCCCAAGAAAATTATTGTGTATGGTCATTCAGAAGGTGCCACCATTGCAGCCCCTCTCACCTTAAAAAATAAGAGCATTACTCATATAGGTTTCTGGTCAGGTAATGTGCTCAATAATTTTTATGAGTTCTCACTTTTTACAAGAATAGAAGCCTTAAAAGGACAAATGGATGACTCAACTGCCCATGCAAACGTAATGGGTATTATAGATTGGTATAAATCAGTTATAAATAATCCAAATTCTACTGAATTAGACCATTTCGGGTTTACAAATAAACGATGGTCTTCTTATGAAAAACCACCCATCGACTACTTATTGCAATTAGATATTCCTATTTACGCTGTATTTGCAACCAAAGATGAGAGCACTCCAATTGAAACCGCCTACCTCCTGCCTATTCAATTTTTGGCCCACAGAAAAAACAATCTAACCTTCGAGGTTTGCATAGATTGCAACCATATGTATTTACAAGAAAAAAATGGGCAACAAGTGAGTAATTGGAATACCATTTTTACTGAATTTATTAATTGGACTAATTAATTCTTCAGTTTCACTCAACTCTATTACCTCATCGCAATTTAACCCTCTTATGATAAAAACTTCCTTATTATTCTTAATTTCACTTTCAATTATTAGCTGCCAACCTAAAGCAGATGAAAGTAAGTTGACAGCAGAAAAAGGTTCCAATCAAATTATACCCTATTCGCCTTCTGATAAAATCTTATTTGATGAAATAGCTGCTATGGATCACC
>CAZDQR010000225.1:0-5656 GCA_964507315.1 uncultured Roseivirgaceae bacterium | reverse complement strand
GCGGGAGTTAAAAATATAATTGCAGTTGCTTCTGGTAAAGGTGGTGTAGGTAAATCTACCGTTACTTCTAACCTAGCAGTTTCATTAGCTAAAATGGGTGCTAAGGTAGGTATTATAGATGCTGATATTTTTGGACCATCGATACCAACTATGTTTGGTTGCGAAACCGAAAAGCCTTCGGTTACCACAGTTAATGGTAAAAACTTAATTATGCCCATTGAAAACCATGGCGTTAAATTAATGTCTATTGGCTTTTTATCAAATGCAACTGATGCTATGGTATGGCGAGGCCCAATGGCTAGTTCAGCCTTAAAACAGTTTATCACAGATGCTGATTGGGGCGAACTTGATTATTTATTAATTGATTTACCTCCTGGTACTAGTGATATCCATTTAACCTTAGTGCAAACATTGCCAGTTACAGGTGCAATTATTGTAACTACTCCTCAAAAAGTGGCTCTTGCAGATGCCGTTAGAGGAATGGGAATGTTTAAGCAAGCAAGCATTAATGTGCCTATTTTAGGCGTGGTTGAAAACATGGCTTATTTTACGCCTGAAGAATTACCAGAAAACAAATATTACATATTTGGATCTGGAGGCGGGAAAAAATTGGCAGATCAGTTCGAAACTACATATTTGGGAGAAATTCCTTTGGTACAAGGAATTAGAGAAAGTGGTGATAGTGGATACCCAAGTGCATTAAAAGAAGGAGCATCTGCCGATGCATTTAAAACCCTAGCAGAGTCTTTAGCACAAGAAGTAGCCAAACGTAACGCATCTAAACCAACTACTAAAGTGGTAGAAATGATAGAAGGAGCTGGATGTTCAGTAAAGTAGAAAATATATCAATTGAAATGCAACAGCGACTTGCTTCTGCATTAGACACAATTCGCCCTTATCTGGAAGCAGATGGGGGTGATTTACGTGTTGTGAAATTAACAGATGAAATGACCCTTCAAATTGAACTTTTAGGAACTTGCCGTTCTTGCAGTATGAGTTCGATGACGTTAAAGGCGGGTGTAGAACAAGCCGTGCTCAAAGCGGTACCAGAGATTAAATCTGTAGTAGCTATAAACTTTGAATAGAAGTGGTAATAGTGGACTATTTTTTTACTTGCAATCATTTTTTTGCATACTAATTAGAACAATTCAACGTTTTAGCAGGTATGATTTTGAGTAATTGCCTTCCTAATACTTATTTCGCTTTATTCATTTACAAATGGTAAATTTGTATCAATGAAAATATTGCGCTTCCAATTTATTACATCTATCCTTATTTTATTTATTGCTTTTCAAGCAATAGGACAGAGAAAATGTGCCACAGTGGAGTACATGAATCAATTGGGCAATACAGAGACAAAAGATGTTCTTGAAAATTGGATAAGACAAAAACAGTTAGCATCGCCATCCTCAGGTTTAAAATCTTTTAATGCAGAAGCGTTAACCGTATATCAGATACCTGTGGTAGTGCACATTGTTCATAAGGGAGAAGAAATTGGAGTTGGATCAAACATTAGTGATGCACAAATCCTATCTCAGATTGAAGCCATTAATGAAGATTTCAGAAAGTCAAATGCAGATAGTGTTAACATTCCTACCGTGTTTAAGCCTCTTTACAGCGATATTGGGTTTGAATTTATCATGGCCAAACGCGATCCCCTTAATGGAGCAACTAACGGAATTACAAGAACCGTTGGTAGCCAAACCACTTGGAACATCGACTCCGGAGATGATATAGAGCTAAAATCTCATGATTATTGGCCATCCGAAGACTATTTAAATATTTGGGTAGCCCCTTTATGTTGTAATTGGTTAGGCTGGGCGCAGTTTCCGCAATCCGATGTATTGTCAGGGCTTGACCCTCCATATAACGCAACTACTGATGGAGTTGTAATAACCTATAATGCTTTTGGTTCTATTGCTAAAGACCCTTCTGCCAATTTACAAGCTGATTTTAATTTGGGAAGAACAGCCACACACGAAATCGGCCATTTTTTTGGCTTGCGCCATATATGGGGAGATGGTGGTTGTGGTGTTGATGATTATGTTAACGACACTCCATCAGCAGATGATAATTATACTGCTTGTCCATCATTAGGTTCGCAAACCACATCTTGTGGCTCGCAAGACATGTTTATGAATTTCATGGATTATGTATATGATGATTGTATGAACATATTTAGCCTTGGCCAAAAAGATAGGATGCTTATTATCATGGAGAATAGCCCAAGAAGGTTAAGCTTAACCAAGTCAGCAGGTTTATTCCCTCCTAACAGCGATGACCTTGCGTTATTAGGTTTCATTCAACCAACAAATGGCATTTGCTCTAACCTAATAACTCCTGTTGTTTTAGTTAAGAATGTAGGAATTTCTAATATTTGTTCTATTAGCCTATCACTCTATATTGATAACAACTTAGTTGCTGATCAAAATTTTAATATATACATAAACTCCAATGATTCTCAAGAACTTATATTTAGTGCAATTAAGCTTACAACCTTTGGTAATTTATCAATTAGAGCTGAAATAAATACGTTAAATGGATTCCCTGATATTTTTACAGAAAATAACACTATTGAAATTACAAGCCTCCGAGCTGAAACTGTAACTACTCTGTTTGAGGATTTTTCTTCTACCAACTCCCAATGGACTGTTAGAACAAATCAAGAGATAAGTGCATTGGAAAGATCTCAATCAGTTTTTTATTCGATCACCAATAATTCTGCTGCATTCAACTTTTATCAATCAGAACCTCGGTCAGATTCTTATATATCCCCTAAACTAATACTAAACTCATCTCATTCTACGCTATTCTTCGATTATGCTTATGCTTTTAGAGAAGCTGATGATGAATTTACAATAACCATATCCACAGATTGCGGAAATACATTTGAAGATGTTTTGTTTACGGCAAAAGGAGAAGAATTATCAGATTTAGTAAGTCCTGTTGCATTTTACCCTTCTGGTGCACAAGACTGGCAACATGTTCAAATCAATTTATCTGCTTATGAAAACCAGGAAGTAATATTTGCATTTATGGGTAATTCAAAAGGGGGTAATAGAATCCTATTTGATAATATTAGAGTAGAAGATAAGAATTATAATGACATCGCATTAGTAGGTTTAAAATCTCCTGCAACAAACTGTGGAGTTAAAAATGAAGTACTTATTGAAGTAGAAAACAAAGGGTCTCAAGTATTAAATAATTTAATACTTGAGACAACTGTAAACGCCACAATATCTACTATTAGCTACCCGAAATTAAACTTAATAGCTGGTGAACGAGCTGTGTTAACATTGCCCACACCAAAGTTTCAAGGCTCAACAGAAATAACTGTTTCTATAGCAAATGACGACAATAATGAAAATAACAAATTTACTCAAACCATCATTTCCGCAAGTAGCATAGATGCAATTCCACTCCGAGAAAAATTTGAAGGAGATACTCCTCCAACCAACTGGAATTTGGTAGCAAACAAACAAAATAACAACCAAGGGTGGCAGTTTAATAATAACCAAATAGAATTTATTGCAGCTAACTCTGTCGCCAAAGGCCTTACATCATCAATCGTACTACCACCTTTAAACTTATACGAACTAAACAGCGCATCCATGCATTTCGATTTCGCCTATGCTTACGATGGCTTTAATGAAGAACTATTAAAAGTAAAGGCTACGAAAGACTGTGGACTAACCTACCAAACACTATTTATCCAAGGTGGCAATGAGCTAGCTACTAGCAATGCCACTACCCCTTGGGTTCCTAATGGAGCATCTGATTGGAAAAATGTTTATGTCGATCTATCAGATTTTGCAGGTAGCGAAAACGTGCAACTAGTAATTGAAGTTATTAGTGCCCAAGGCAATAATGCCTTTGTAGATAATATAGAATTATATGCTTCTAATATTATAACCCCCTTAGAATTAGTTAAAAATACGATCACAGTGTATCCTAATCCAGCATCTAATGGCACTGTAAACATCAGCTTTAATCTTAGTAATTCTCAACCCGCCAAACTACTAATATATGATTCACAGGGTAGTTTTGTTTATGATGAATCAATACCCAATGCACTAAACCAAACTTTTGAAATAACTACCATGCAACTACCAAATGGTATTTATTTTGCTCGTATTGTTGGTAACCAAACAGATATTTCTCGCTCTTTTGTGGTCAATAACTAGATTTTTAATTATTGACCCTTATATCCCATTTTCCTTTTTGATTAATCTCAAATTTAAAGGAACAAGGAATATTAGAGGATTTTAATGAACTTAAAGTTGTATATCTAATTATAGCAACAAATGGCAATTCAAAATCTTTAATCTGTAGAAAACTATTTTGAATTGTATAAGTCCCACTTGAATTTTGAATTAACAAATTACTTATTGTGCCATTTCTCATTCCATTCTGATAAAATTCTAATGAGATTTCATTCCTATCAGAATCAGAATTCCTGAAAGATACTCTATCTACGCTAACTTGTTCACTCAAACGGTAGGGTGGCTTATTATCTTTTCCTATATACTCATCAGATCTCCAGTAGCCTGCGGTAGTAGAATCTTTTCCATTCATTTGAAAGGTAAATGCTCCTTTCCCTTCTTTCTGCCCTTTTTTAAATTCTCCTACATATACATTGCCGTTTTTCCAAGTATAAGTACCAACACCATATGGGTAACCTTTACGAAACTGTCCTTCGTACATATCAATCCCTTCTGCTTTCCCTTGTCCATGAGCCAATCCTTTTTTACATCCTCCAGTATATTTATCAGTAATCTTAGTTGGATATACCTTGCAATCAGACTGACCGCTAACTGAATGACATATTCCTACGATTAGCAATATGTACGTTATTAAAATGTATTGTTTGTTCATAATATGATAAGGTTATTTTTGGTCATAAATATATGCAATTGAATAATGATAAAATAGCACCAATTAAAACTAACGTTAAAAACTATTTAAAGTTTACAGGAAAACTAGTAGGATTAAGCCTGTTTCCATTCAGAAGAATTATTTACTAAATACTTTCACGTAATCATCTATAGGTCATTTGCCCTATCCAACAATTTTTGATTAATAGATTTCTTCGCTTTTGCACCCAACTCTTTAAGTCTTTCGGTTTGGCTAACCAAATTACCTTTCCCGTCTGTTAGTTTCCCCATAGCATCCTCATAGCTAGTTTTTGTAGCATCCAAAGATTTTCCTACTTTAATCAAATCTTGTGTAAAGCCTTCAAATTTATCATATAATGTACCTCCAACTCTTGCAATTTCCAACACATGCTGAGTTTGGTTGTCTTGCCTCCATATATAGGCCACTGTCCGCATTACGGCCAAAAGAGTACTTGTTGTTACTAAAATAATATTTCTGTCTAGAGCAAGATTATAAAGAGTATCGTCATGTTGTACCGCCAAATGAAAAGCAGGCTCAATTGGAATAAACATCATAACATAATCAGGTGTATTCAGCCCATACAAATCTTGGTAATTTTTGGTACTTAAATCCTTTATTTTGTCTCGTACTGATGTCAAATGCTGTTTTAAATAAAGAGCTTTATTATTTTGTTCTTCTTCATTCATATATCGCTCATAAGCGGTTAACGAAACTTTAGAGTCAATAATTAAATGTTTTTCTTCTGGTAAATTAATAATAA
>CAZDQR010000224.1:0-5664 GCA_964507315.1 uncultured Roseivirgaceae bacterium | reverse complement strand
TTTCGGGTTCAGGCTCCATAGATCTAGCAGAAAAAATTGCTCAATCTTTTGGTAAACCTCTTGGAAATTCTGTCTTCCAAAAATTTAGTGATGGTGAAATGGCTCCCTATTTTGAAGAGTCAGTAAGAGGCTGTGACGTTTTTCTTATTCAAAGCACTTTTGCTCCTGCCGATAATATTTTAGAGTTATTGCTCATGGTGGATGCAGCTAAAAGAGCTAGTGCAGAAAGCATCACTTTGGTAGTTCCTTATTTTGGCTATGCCCGCCAAGATCGAAAAGATAAATCGCGTGTTGCGATAGGTGCTAAATTATTAGCCAACCTCATAGAGGCCTCTGGCTCAACTCGCTTAATGACCTGCGATTTACACGCAGATCAAATTCAAGGATTTTTTGATATTCCAGTTGATCACATGGATGGAGCTTCCATTTTTGTGCCTTACTTAAAATCACTAAACCTTAACAATATAATTTTTGCTTCTCCAGATGTTGGAGGAATGAAAAGAACCCGTAGGTATGCAAGTTTTTTTGCAGCCGATATGGTAGTGTGTGATAAACACAGAGAGCGCGCCAACGAGGTTGCCTCTATGCAGTTAATTGGCGATGTTACTGGTAAAGATGTGATTATGGTAGATGACCTTATTGACACCGGTGGCACTATTTCAAAAGCAGCTCAATTATTAATGGATTCTGGAGCTAAGTCTGTAAGAGCCGTTTGTACACACGGTGTTTTATCAGGTAAAGCCTACGAAAACATAGAGAACTCTGTACTAGAAGAATT
The DNA here is from genome assembly GCA_964507315.1 of uncultured Roseivirgaceae bacterium. Taxonomy (GTDB): domain Bacteria; phylum Bacteroidota; class Bacteroidia; order Cytophagales; family Cyclobacteriaceae; genus JAKISE01. The sequence goes on along the minus strand of CAZDQR010000224.1, from coordinate 4,886 downwards.
GGTAATCTCAGATACTATTCCTTCTAAAGAAAGTTCTAAAATTAAAGTAATAAGCATAGGGTCGCTATTTGCAAAAGCCATCCGAAAAATACACGATCATGAGTCTATCAGCTCATTGTTCATTAAATAAGAAAACAAATAATAATTAATAAATCATTTTAAGATGAAAACAATTGAGATTATAGGGTATAAAAGAGCAAATCTCGGCAAAACTGAAGCCAAGAGATTAAGAGCTGAAGCTAATGTGCCGTGTGTAATGTATGGTGGAGATAAACAAGTGCATTTTTATGCACCAATGATTTTATTCCGTGATTTAATTTACACGCAAGATGCACACTTTGTAAACCTAAATATTGAAGGCGAAGAGTTTCAAGCAATTATTCAAGATGTGCAATTTCACCCAGTAAGTGAAGTTATTTTGCACGCTGATTTTCTTCAGTTATTTCCTGGTAAGAAAATTAAAATGGAAGTACCAGTTAAATTAACAGGAGCTTCTCCAGCAGTAATGGAAGGTGGTGTACTTATCCACAAACGTAGAAAACTAACAGTATTATCGTTACCAAAAAATATGCCTTCGCATATTGATTGCGATATTTCTAAACTTGTATTTCATCATTCTGTTAAAGTGCAAGACGTTACCCCTGGCGATTACGAAATTTTAGATACTAAAATTGCTTCTATTGCCGTAGTTGAAATTCCTAGAGCTCTTAAAACTGCAGATGAAGAAGCTGCTGAAGCTGCTGAAGCCGCAGAAGGAGAAGCTACTGAAGAAGGTGCAGAAGGAGAAGCTACTGAAGCTGCTGCTGAATAAGCTACCAACAAACTTTTTATTAAATCCTGCTTTTGCAAAAAGGCAGGATTTCTTTTTTTACTAAACATACTACCTAATTAAATTTAACCTTTGTTTTATGAATTACTTAATTGCAGGCTTAGGAAATATTGGGAGAGAATATGAACTAACGCGCCATAACATAGGTTTTTTAGTGCTGGATCAAATTGCACAAGAAAGAGACCTTACATTTGAAGTAGAAAAACTTGCAGAAAAAACTGATTATAAATTCAAAGGCCGCCATATTCATTTAATCAAGCCTACTACTTATATGAATTTAAGTGGCAAAGCAATTAATTATTGGCTTCAGCAATTAAAAATACCCAAAGAAAATCTTTTAGTAATTGTTGATGACATCGCAATACCCTTTGGTAAATTAAGGTTACGAGCAAAAGGATCTAGTGCAGGTCATAATGGGCTAAAAAACATAGAAGAAGTTACTGGTGGCGCCAATTATGCAAGGCTTAAATTTGGCCTTGGCGATGATTACAGCAAAGGAAGGCAGGTTGATTTTGTGCTAAGTAATTTTAATGCTCAAGAAATGGCAGATTTAGCCTCATACATAGATAAGGCCAAACAATATGTGGATACATTTAGCACCCAAGGAGTAGCTCGAGCTATGAATATTCTAAACGAGAACTAAGTATAAACACCTATTCGCTATTCAAGTTAAATATTGATTGTTTGTTATATGTTTTAACATCAAATTTGTATTAACTTAATATCCATAAAACTAATAATCAAAAGATTATGAAAGCAACCAAGTTAATAACCGTAATTACAATACTCGTAATAGGAGTTTTTTTACAGAATACTGTGAAAGCGCAAACATCTATGACTAAAATTGAATCTTTATATATATATAATTTTATTAAGAATATTCAATGGCATAGTGTAAGCGATAAATACATTATTGGTGTTTATTCAAATAATGCAACTTTTGATGAATTAAAATCCATACTGTCTGTTCGCAAATTTAATGGTAAGAGTATTGAAGTGAAAAAACTTTCTGCACCAGCTCAATCATCTGAGTGCCATATTGTTTTTGTAAGTCAATCGAACGGAGGAATGGTAAAAAAGATAGTTGCCGGAGCCGACACAAAAAATACGCTGATAGTTTCGGAACGAGGCCAATTAAATAATGGAGCAGGAATTGCGTTTGTCCTCTCCAACTCTAAGCTGCAATTTAAAATTAATAAAGCTACCTGTAGTGCTGCAGGCTTGCAAATAAGTGCATCACTTTTAGCTTTAGGTGTATAAAATATTAAAATATTTCTAACCGGATAATAAAGCAAAAAGCCAGTGAATCACTGGCTTTTTGCTTTATACGCTAATACATAACTCTTTAATTGATAGCAGAACCGGCCTTTACATTGTCCATTGGCGACATAAGCTGAAGCGTACCATCTGCATCTTCGGCCATTAGTATCATTCCTTCAGAGACCTCCCCCATCATTTTTCTAGGAGCTAAATTAATAAGTACAGAAACCTGCTTGCCAACAATCTCTTCTGGTTCAAAATATTGTGCAATACCGCTTAGTATGGTACGTGTATCTACACCCGTATCTACTTTTATTTTTAGGAGCTTTTTAGATTTCTTCATCTTTTCAGCTGAAATCACAGTGCCCACCCTAATATCCATTTTAACGAAATCATCAAATGTAACCTCTTCCTTTTGTGGCTCCACTTCTGCATTTGCCAACTTTGTAGCCTCTAATTTATTAACCTGTTCTTCCACTTCTTTATCCTCTACTTTTATAAATAATAACTCAGGCTTATTTAACTGAGTTCCTGCATCAATTAAACTATCACTGCCTCCTGTTTGCCATTTTGTTGGCTTTATAGAAAGCATAGCAGTTAACTTTATAGCAGTATGTGGCAAAAATGGCTCGCCCAACACCGATAAGTTAGCCACAATTTGCAAAGCAATATTTAAAATAGTTTCTACTCTTTTAGGATCCTCTTTAATCAATTTCCAAGGTTCGGTATCGGCCAAGTATTTATTACCTAAACGAGCCACATCCATATAATAGCCAAGCGCTTCTCTAAATCTATATTTATTTATTGAGGCTGCAATTTTGTTTGGCAACTCACTTAACTGGGCTAACACGTTAATATCAAAATCGGTTAACTCCCCACGCTCAGGTACAACACCATCATAGTATTTATGTGTAAGTACCATTGCCCTATTTACAAAGTTGCCAAGTATTGCTACTAACTCATTATTATTTCTTGCTTGAAAATCCTTCCAAGTAAAATCATTATCCTTTGTTTCTGGTGCATTTGCTGTAAGCACATAGCGCAATACATCTTGCTTATCAGGAAACTCCTCTAAATACTCGTGCAGCCAAACAGCCCAATTTTTAGAGGTGGATATTTTATTCCCTTCCAAGTTTAAAAACTCGTTGGCAGGCACATTATCTGGCAATATATACTCCCCATGTTGCTTAAGCATTGCAGGGAAAATGATGCAATGAAATACAATATTATCCTTTCCTATAAAATGCAACAGCTTGGTGTCGTCTGCTTTCCAATAAGGCTCCCAGTCCTTTCCTGTTTCAGTAGCCCAATCTTTACTAGCCGAAATATAGCCAATTGGTGCATCAAACCAAACATAAAGCACCTTGCCATCTGCCCCTTTTAGAGGTACGGGAACTCCCCAATTTAAATCGCGTGTAACTGCTCTGGCGTGCAACCCTTGATCTATCCAAGATTTACATTGCCCATATACATTACTTTTCCAATCATCTTTATGGCCTTCAACAATCCATTCTTTAAGCCATGGTTCGTATTTATCTAGTGGCAAATACCAGTGTTTCGTTTCTTTAAAAATAGGCGTCTCTCCACTTAGAGCAGAGGTTGGATTAATAAGTTCTGTGGCATTTAAGGTAGAACCGCAGGATTCGCATTGGTCACCATAGGCTCCATCTTTACCACACGATGGGCAAGTACCTACAATATACCTATCGGCTAAGAACTGTTCTGCTTTAGGATCGTAATATTGTTCAGCTACTTTTTCAACAAATTCTCCTTTTTCGTAGAGGTTAGTAAAAAAATCGGAAGCTGTTTCGGCATGTGTTTTAGAAGATGTTCTTGAATAAATATCAAATGTTATCCCAAAATCTATAAATGATTGTTTAATGATACCATGGTATTTATCAACTATTTGCTGTGGAGTAACTCCTTCTTTTTTTGCACGAATAGTAATTGGCACTCCGTGTTCATCAGAACCGCACACAAATAGCACATCTTTATTATTACTACGTAAATAGCGTGCATAAATATCGGCAGGCACATACACACCTGCTAAATGGCCAATATGCACTGGCCCATTGGCATAAGGCAAGGCGGCCGTTAACGTATATCTTGAAGGAGTTTTACTCATAGCTAAAAAATTTAATCAAAGATAAGCAGAATTATAGAGCAAGCGGAGCTAATTTATAAGTAATATACCAAGGTTAATAGCTTATTGTAGATAAGGCTTTGTATTTTTGCGCTTTGAAAATCTGAATTATATGAAATCGATTAGGAATATTGCTATTATTGCCCACGTTGATCACGGCAAAACAACTTTGGTTGATAAAATCATTCACGAGTGTGAAGTATTAGACCCACGTAAAGAAACAGGAGAATTAATACTTGACAGTAATGATTTAGAACGTGAAAGAGGAATTACAATTCTTTCTAAAAACGTATCTGTAAATTACAAAGGCGTTAAAATTAATATTATTGACACTCCTGGTCACGCAGATTTTGGTGGTGAAGTAGAACGTGTTTTACGTATGGCTGATGGTGTATTGCTATTAGTAGATGCTTTTGAAGGTGCTATGCCTCAAACAAGGTTTGTATTAAGTAAAGCTTTAGCTTTAGGTCTTACACCAATGGTTGTAATAAATAAAGTAGATAAAGAAAACTGTACACCTGATATAGTTCACGAGCAAGTATTCGATTTAATGTTTAATTTGGATGCGACTGAAGAACAATTAGATTTTGTAACGCTTTACGGTTCATCTAAACTAGGATGGATGAGTACTGATTGGAAAAATGTAACAGATAA
>CAZDQR010000223.1:0-5680 GCA_964507315.1 uncultured Roseivirgaceae bacterium | reverse complement strand
AGATATGCAATTTACAAAGATTATATTATGTAGCTAAGTGATTATCTCTAAACATTTAAGTCAGAGCCTGTGCCTGTAGTTTTAAAAAAGTTATACACATTAAGTTTAATTGGGGCTATGGATGCTACGTCAACTAAGTCTTCCGAATGGGGAGACGCCACCTTTAGGTTTGGTCTTTCAGGTGAGTATTACCTCGGTAATAGATGGAGTATTGGAATAGGTGCCAACCTATCTAAGAAAAAATACCAAGCAAATGGATCAGAGTATTCTCCTCCAACAGGCTTTTGGACAAATGGTGTAGTGCCAGATAGTACCAATGCAATTTGTGATGTCTTAGATGTGCCAGTAACTGTAAATTATTTTCAACCAATAAATAAAAAAAGCAACTTAATTATCAGTGGAGGGCTATCAAGCTGGTTTATGCTTAAAGAAGAGTATTGGTATAAATATAAATCCAACGATCCTGACTTGGTTAGCTGGTGGGGTGGTGAAAATGAAAATCGATACTGGTTTAGTGTTATAAACTTAAGTGTATCCTACGAATATGCGCTAACTAATAAATGGAGTGTGGCTGTTGGTCCTTATATAAATATTCCATTATCGGGTGTTGGGCATGGTAATGTAGAGCTAAAGAGCTTTGGCCTCAAGGGAGCACTTCGATTTAATAAATTCAAATTATCAAAATTCTAAAATAAAAATTAATCAATTCTATTATTAAATTACAAAAACAATGAAAATAATGTTTAAACAATTATCTAAAGTAGCCATGCTACTCGCGATTACTACACTTGTATTAACAAGCTGTAAAAAAGAAGAAACTCCCAATCCTGGTCCTGGCTTAACAGGGAAATCGGAAGTTTATGTACTCAATAATGCCGGAGGTTCTGATATTTCTGGTGCTATTAAATTTGAAGAAAGAACAGATAATAGCACACTTATTTCAATTGAATTAACAGGAGCTACTGGAGATCATCCAGCACATATACATGCAAATAGTGCAGCTGAAGGCGGAGGTATTTTAATAGATTTAACGCTTATAGATGCTTCAGGTGAAAGTGTAACTGAAGTTACTGCCCTTAATGATGGAACTGTAATAACTTACGATCAATTAATTGATTTTGATGGCTATGTAAACGTTCATAAAAGTGCGGATGAGTTAGGTGTGTTGGTTTCTCAAGGAGATATTGGCCAAAATGCATTAACTGGCGAATTTAAAAATTACAAATTAGAAGAAGTAAAAACAGGTGTAAATGGAGTTATACAGTTTAATGAGCGTAATAATGGTGAAACACTTGTTGTAATTACACTAAAAGGCACTTCAGCTGGTGATGAGCATGCAGCGCATGTGCACGCTAATACTGTGTCAGAAGGTGGTGGAATATTAGTTACTTTCAATAAAGTAGATGGGGCTACAGGTGTAAGCAAAACAAATGTTTCTATGTTAGATGATGGAACTGCTATCAACTTTAAAGAATGGGCTAATTTTAATGGGTACGTACAAGTGCATGATACAAATGGTACTCCTATTGCACGTGGCGACATTGGAAAAAATAAATTTACAGGTGAATCTGAAATGTATGATTTAAATGCCAAGTCTAATCCAAACATAAGCGGAACAGCTAAATTCGAAGAACGAGTAAGTGGAGCAACTTTAGTTACTATAATGCTTGATAATACAACAATGGGAGATTCTCATCCTGCTCATATTCATATGGGTACTGCCGCTGTTGGTGGTGGAATAGTTATTTCTTTAACAGCTATTAATGGAGATAATGGGTTAAGCTACACAAATGTTAGTGCATTAAATGATGAAACTTCTATTACTTATGATGAGCTAATTGAATTTGATGGGTATGTGAATGTACATAAAAGTGTTGCTGAGTTAGGTGTATTAGTTGCCCAAGGAGATATTGGCCAAAACGCCTTAACTGGAACTGAAATGGTATATGATCTTAATGAAATAAAGGCGCAGGGAGTGTCTGGTACAATTACATTTTCTGAAAGAAATAATGGGTTTACTTTAGTATCGATAGCTATTTCTGGTGCAGGTGTTGTAGGAGACCAAGCAGCACATATTCATGATAACAATGTTGCAATGGGTGGTGGAGTCACCATAAGCTTATCTAAAGTTAATGCTGATGGTGTAAGTTTAACTTCAGTTACCGCACTTAATGATGGGACAGAAATGAAGTATGCTGATATGATTGGGTTTAACGGGTACGCACAAGTACACAATCCTGATTTATCAGCCCTTACTAACGGTAATATCGGAAGTAACTAATAATTTATTCTTTTGTATTTTAGAAGTAATTGCCCTAAAAGAGCAATTACTTCTTTTTAATTTTTACCTATGAAATACTTCTCAATTGCTTTTTTTGTTTTTCTTTCTAGCTGTACGTATTTAAGTGTAGAAGAATTAACGGTTGATTGCAACCAGAACCCAATAAAAGGCGAAGCAGTAATTTTAAATGCAGATTGTGGATTGGCCAATGGAACAATTACAATTGAAGCTACCGGAGGTAAAGCTCCATATGATTACCAGAATGGAGATGTTAGGCAGTTAGAGCCTGTTTTTGAAGGGTTATTGGCAGGTGGCTATACTATAATTATCACAGATGCTAATGGGTGTACCTCTTCATTGGAAGCAACTGTTTTAAATAAAGATGGTGTACAAGCTACTGTTAGTGTTACTGCCGAAGCAGGGTGCAGTGTTTCTCAAGGAGAAATAACGGTTAATGCAACTAATGGCGAAACACCTTATAAATATAGTATCAATGGCGGTGTTACGCAGTCGTCAAATGTGTTTGATAAGTTAGATTATGGTGTTTATACCATTTTGGTAAAAGATAACATTGGCTGTGAATTTACATTAGAAGAACAGCTTTTTTCGGGTGTAAGCTATGCCCAATCAATTGAGCCACTTATGATGAATAGTTGTTCAGTCACCGGCTGCCATAATGGATCTCAATTTCCAGATTTAAGAACGTACGAAGGTGTAAAGAACAGTAGCGCCAGAGTAAAAGAGTTTACACAAAGTGGGTTTATGCCAATTAGTGGTACATTAACACAAGAACAGAAAGATGCTATTGCTTGTTGGATAGATGATGGTGCATTAAATAATTAAACGAGTTAGGAGAGGTTTATTACGTGGGAAGGATTTATTTTTCTCCTTAATTTTAATCTTCTGCATAAATTTAACATACCTATGACATATAATATTCAGTTATTAGCATTATTGGCCATACTACTCTTTGGTAGTAGTTGCACCAATAATTCATTGGAGACAGAAGCGCAATTTGATTGCTCAGTTTCTGATTTAAAATTTACACATGTTATTACAGATGCAGACTGCGGCCAAAGTAACGGAGCAATTACCTTAACAGTTACAGGAGGATTGCCTCCATATTCTTTCGTAATCGATGGCTCAACTTCGCAACTAGAAGGTGTCTTTAATGATTTGGTAGCCGGTAATTATATGGTAACAGTGTTGGATCAAAATAATTGTGAATTTACTCAAGCTATAACAGTTGCAGCAACAGGAGGCTTTCAAGCAACAGCTACTGTTAATTCATCAGGTTGTAAAACATCAAATGGCTCTATTACGGTACAGCCTGTTAATGGTACAGCCCCATATAAATATCAAATAACAGGAGGGGTTCCACAGTCTAACGCAATGTTCACAAATCTTTCTTCTGGAGAATACGAGGTGCTTATTACTGATGCAAGTGGGTGTGATTTTTCAATTATTAAAACCATTGAGTCTGGAATTTCTTACAACTCATCTGTAAAGTCGATTATTGCTAATACTTGTGCCACCACCAATTGCCACGATGGCTCAACTTCGCAAACTAACTTTACAATTTTTAGTAATGTGCAGAGTAAAGCCTCCTCTATAAAATCTAGAACCCAAAATGGGAGTATGCCTAAAAATGGTACGTTAACACAAGCTCAAAAAGATGCCATCGCTTGTTGGGTAGATGATGGCGCAAAAAACAATTAAACAAATCTATTACCGCTATGAAAAATGTATTTATAATAGGGTTGGTGCTTTTAAGCCAACTCAGTTTTGCCCAAAAGGTAATTTCAAAAAGTAGTTCAACCAAATTCTTTTCTAGTGCTACACTGGAGGATATAACAGCAACTACAACAAAAGGTAAAAGTGCTATAGATCTTTCTAATGGGCAAATAGGCTTTTCAATTCCTATTAAATCGTTCGAATTTGCTAAATCATTAATGCAAGAACACTTTAATGAAAAGTATTTGGAAACTGAAAAATTTCCTAAAGCTACTTTTAGTGGCCAAATTGAAAATTGGAATAACAATACCTCTATTGAAAAGGCTGTAGCCAAGGGCACGCTAAAAATCCATGGTGTTGCTAAGGAACTAAGCTCTGTTGGGAGTGTTACTTTTAATAAGGATAAACTTATTGTTACCGCTAAGTTTAATGTACGTTTAGAAGATTTTAACATAGAAGTACCTTCCATTATGTTTCAAAAAATTGCAGAAGTTGTTGAAGTAACTGTAACCTATGAATACCCAATCGATGAAAAATAAAAATATGTTACTGCGAGTGAAACGAAGCAGTCTGTTGTTGATGTTCACATTCTTTTTAGCTATCCCGTTATATGCACAAGACGACATGCTAGATATGTTGGAGGATGATGAACCAGAAGTTAATTATGCATTGGCTGCTTTTAAAGGCACCCATGTTATTAATGGCCATTCTACCAAAACTAAAAGCAAAGGGGAACTCGATTTTATAATTTACCATCGTTTTGGTCCAATAAATTCTGGAATTGAAGAGCTTTTTGGGTTAGATCAAGCGAATATGAAACTTGGTTTTGAATATGGCCTTACAGATTTAATTAATGTTGGTATTGGCCGAAGTACCTATGAAAAAACCTATGATGGGTTTGTTAAATGGAAATTTATGCAGCAAAAATCAGGGGCTGAAACATCACCTGTAAGTATGGTCTTACTTACAACCATTGCTATCCCTACAGTTAAAATCACAGAAGATTTAACCACTTTGCAAAGAATAGGGTTTGCGCACGAATTGTTATTTTCTCGAAAATTTGGAGAAAAACTATCATTGCAAATTATGCCGGGCATGGTGCACCTTAACACGGTGCCTAAGGTCAGCGATGATAATGATATTTTCTACCTTGGTGGTGCATATAGGTATAAGTTAAACCAAAGTTTTGCTTTAACAGGCGAGTATTATTATCGGTTTAATCCCATTGCATCTGTAGAAACCTACGATGTAGTAGGCTTTGGTGTAGATATTGAAACAGGAGGCCATGTGTTTCAGTTACACGTAACCAACTCCAGACCAACGTTTGAAAAAGGATTTATTTCCGATACAAGAGATGATTTTTGGGATGGAGATATCCGCTTTGGATTTAACGTTTCAAGAACCTTTCAAGTAGGTAAGAAGGATAAATAGTTACTAATTAACTTTAATTAATTCCGAAGCGCCAGATAAATTGCTTGAGTTTATAATTGGATTGCCTTTATATCGTAAACTGCTTGCACCTGAAGCTGTAACGTCAATGCTTTGGTTAATACTAAAACTAGCTTGACTAGCACCAGAAAGTTGAATATTGGTAGTATTTAATTCATAATCAAACCCACCAATTACACTTGCACCTGATGCAATTAAACTAAGGGAATTGGAATT
>CAZDQR010000222.1:0-5691 GCA_964507315.1 uncultured Roseivirgaceae bacterium | reverse complement strand
ATCAAACTTTTAGCCAAAGTGTTCATTCGCATTTTTCCTATATGAGCAACGAAGTAGTGGTTGGAGCCAAATTTAAACCAGCCTATACGTATGAGGAAGATGGAACTATGCTATTGCCAATTGATAAATTTCATGATTATGAAAAGGTAGAATATAAGGACTAATTACGTTTGCTCAACTCATCTCTAATTTTAGCGGCTTGTTCATAATCTTCTTTATCAAGAGAATCACTAAGCATCTCATTAAGTGTTTTTATAGAAAAATCTTTGATGGGCTTGTCTTCTTTACCAGAAGTTTCTGATTCTGCTTCTACTTCAGGCTCTTTGGCTATTTTAGTAGATTCTGTTAAATCAATTTCATCATCATCATCCGATAACACCACCCCTGCCTCTTCTAATATTTTTTCGTAGGTGTAAATATTAGCGCCAAATCGTAAGCCGATGGCAATGGCGTCTGAAGGACGGGAATCAATGTCAATAGTTTTTACGCTATTTTCACATACAATTCGAGCAAAAAACACACCTTCCTTTAAATCGTATATTATGATTTCATTTACCTTAAAATCTAATTGATGAGCAAATGATTTAAATAAATCATGCGTCATTGGTCTGTTTGGAATAATCTTTTCAATTTCAATGGCAATTGCTTGCGCTTCGGCCATGCCTATAATAATGGGCAATCGTCTTTCCCCTTTCTCTTCACCTAAAACCAAGGCAAAAGATCCATTTTGTGATTGGCCAGACGAAAGCCCAAGAATGTTTAGTTTAATTTTATCCACAAACCAATAAATTATAAAGCTTTAATGGCTTCTGTTAACTTTGGAATAACATCAAATGCATCCCCAACTATACCATAATCGGCTGCTTTAAAAAATGGAGCCTCTTCATCGGTATTTATTACAACAATATATTTAGAAGAGTTTACACCTGCTAAATGTTGAATTGCACCAGAAATACCGACAGCGATATATAAGGTTGGCGCCACTTTAATTCCCGTTTGTCCAACGTGCTCACTATGAGGACGCCAATCCATATCAGAAACAGGCTTACTACAACCTGTAGCTGCACCTAATGCCTTCGCTAAGTCTTCAATCATTCCCCAGTTTTCAGGTCCTTTAAGGCCTCTACCACCAGAAACAACGATGTCTGCATCTGTTAATAACACATCGCCACTCGCTTTTTCTTGCCCTGTAACGGTTATGTTTTTATCAGAATCTGGAATATTTACAGAGCCAGCTTCTACAGCAGCATCTGCTCCATCTTCTTTTATATCTACTGTATTTTTACTTACAACAAGCACTTTTTTATCCTTGTTTAAAGAAACGTTTGCAAATGCTTTACCAGAAAAAACACTTGTTTTAACTGCAAAACCATTGCTCGTATCTGGCAATGCAACCACATTTGAAGCCATAGATCCTCCTTGCTTAATGGCAACTCTACCGCCCACAGCACTTGCTTTTGCCGATTGAGCTAGCACAACTACATCTGCACCTACAGTATTCATTACTTCGGCCACAGCCGTTGCCGTTTCTTGAATGGAATTAAACTCACCTGCAACGCTAATTACCTTAGCTGCTCCATTTTTTCCTAATGTTGCTAATTCGTTTTCTGGAGTACTTCCTAATGATAAGGCAATAACTTCTCCTCCTATTTGTGACGCATAACTTACGGCTTCTCTCGAAGCTTTTTTAATGCTTCCTTCTGCGCTATCTATTACTACTAATATTGACATAACTTAATTTTCTTGCTCTTAATAAATTATAAAACCTTGGCATCATTCTTTAACAAATCAACCAATTGGTCAACAGAATCTACCATTTTAACACCACTTTTTGCTGGAGGCATTTCATAGGTACCATAAGAGATTGCATTATCTCCTGTTTCTGGCTCAACCACATTTAGAGGTTTCGTTCTAGCCGTCATAATACCACGCATGTTAGGAATTTTCCATTCAGCAATAGGCTCTTGGCATCCAGCAACAAAAGGAAGCTCGGCTTCTAAAAATTCTTTTCCTCCTTCAATTTCACGAGCCATAACGGCTTTAGTTCCATCAATATCTAGTTTCATTACAGGAGAAACGGAAGGGATTCCTAATAACTCACCAACCATGGCATGTACTTGTCCGCCATTATAATCGATAGATTCTCTACCCATTAAAATAAGATCATAGGCTCCATCTTTGGCTACTTTAGCAATTTGCTGTGCCACAAACATTGCATCTGTAGGTTCAGCATTTACTCTAATTGCTTCATCTGCGCCAATGGCCAATGCCTTCCTAATAGTTGGCTCAGATTCAACACCACCTACATTAACTACCGTAATAGTAGCAGCATTAGATTCTTTTAATTCTACAGCTCTAGCAATGGCATAATCATCATAAGGGCCAATAATATACTGTACACCTGTACTATCAAATTTTGTATCTCCATCTGTGAAAGAAACCTTTGATGTGGTATCAGGAACGTGGGTTATACATACCAGAATTTTCATTTATATATACTTAATTAATTATACTTTCTTTAATGGGCGAAGTTAGTTAATTTGCTTTTATTATTAAATGACTTTGTATGATAAATGAACGAATAAAAACCTTAGAGGCATTTTTAAAATCCGAACCTGAAGACCCTTTTAATTGGTATGCCCTTGCAATGGAGTATAAAACAACCAATGCATTGAAATGCACTGAGTACCTCAACCATTTATTAGCACAATTCCCCAATTATCTTGCTACCTATTATCAAGTTGCAGAATTGCTAATTGAAGAAGAGGAAAACGAAGAAGCAGAAAAAATTATAAGCAAAGGAATTTTAGTGGCCAAAGAACAAAACGATGCAAATACCTTACGCGAGTTACAAAACTTATTAAATAACTTACTTTTTGATTAAGGTTGAATCATAATGAATGATATTAATTAATAATTGGCAATTATTAATTGCACATTTCCAACTGATATTTCTATTTTTGAAAACTATGCAAGAATCAGCTAAAAATATACACTTAATTGCAATGGGAGGCAGTGTTATGCACGCTTTAGCAATTGCACTTAAACGGCAAGGATTTAATGTTGCGGGCTCTGATGACCAATTTTTTGACCCTGCAAAAACAGCCCTCGCTGATGCCGGATTAAAAACTACTCCGGGTTGGAACGAGACAGCCATTACCACTGCAATTGATTTTGTTGTTTTGGGGATGCACGCTCAATTAGATAATCCAGAGCTTTTAAAAGCGCAAGAACTGGGGTTAACGATTTACTCTTTTCCTGAGTTTATATACCAGCAAAGTAAAAATAAACAGCGTATTGTAGTAGGTGGAAGCCACGGAAAAACCACCATCACTTCTATGATGATGCACGTGCTTAAGTATTATAATAAAAATTTCGATTATGTGGTAGGTGCTGATGTTATTGGGTTTGATAATAGAGTTCAATTATCAGATGCACCTGTTATTATAATAGAGGGAGATGAATACCTCTCTTCTCGCCTAGACCCAACCCCAAAATTTTTACGCTATCAACATCATATTGGAGTAATTAGCGGCATCGCTTGGGACCATATTAACGTATTTAAAACCGAAGCCGATTATATAGAGCAATTTAGAAAATTTGTTGTTTCTACACCAAAAGCAGGTTCTTTGGTTTATAATGATGAAGATACCGTTGCATCAAAACTTGGCAATACAGAAGGATTAGATATTAACTACCTACCCTTTACAATCCCAAATCACTCGATTAAAGAAGGAATAACTTACCTAGAAACAGACAGTGCGGCTCTTGAGTTGAAAATATTCGGCAAACACAACCTTGCTAATATGTCGGCAGCCAGAGAAGTACTTGTTAAACTTGGCATTAACCAAAAAGAATTTAACAAAGCCATTCAGTCCTTTGAGTTACCCTCGTTAAGGTTAGATGAATTGTTAAAGAAAGGTAGCTTTACCATTTACCGAGATTATGCTCATGCGCCCTCCAAAGTAAAAGCAACAACTGAGGCTGTAAAAGCACAAGACAAATCAAAATCATTGGTGGGTGTGTTAGAATTACATACTTACAGCAGCCTAAACAAAGATTTTTTGCCTCATTATAAAAACACTTTGGCAAGCTGCGACAAAGCAATTGTTTTTGTAGATCCAGAGGCAATTGCCATTAAAAAATTGGAACCAATATCTAATAATGATATTGAAACGGCTTTTGGGCTTAGCACAATTAAGATTGTAAATAATGCAGCCGAGTTAGAGGCTGAATTATTTACAATAACCAAAGAAAACACAAACCTATTATTAATGAGCTCTGGCAATTTTGGCGGACTCGATTTTAAATCACTTTTTTTATAACCTATGCCCCTTCATTTAAAAAATCCGTTAGTAGTGTTCGATTTAGAAACTACGGGAACCTCCATTGCCAACGACCGAATAGTAGAATTTTCGTTTGTTAAAGTTAACATCAATGGAGAAAAGGAAGTTAAAACAATGCGTATTAACCCAGAAATGCCGATTCCTATTGAAACAAGTTTAATACACGGCATTTATGATAAAGACATTGCCGATGCTCCAACCTTTAAATCAGTGGCTAAAAACATAGCAAAATGGCTCGAAGGTTGCGATTTAGGAGGTTTTAACTCCATAAAATTTGATGTACCTATTTTATCTGAAGAATTTTTACGTGCAGGTGTAGAGTTTGATGTAACTAATCGAAAAATGATTGATGCGCAACGCATTTTTCATATGATGGAAAAACGGACTCTATCAGCAGCTTACAAATTTTATTGTAATGAAGAACTTAAAGGAGCTCATGGTGCTGAAGCCGATACCCTTGCTACCCTTGCAGTATTAGAAGCCCAAGTTGTAAAGTATGATGGCCAAGAAGTTACCAATAACTTAGGAAAAAAGATTGGCACCATTGAAAACAACATGGATACGCTGCACCAATTAACTTTTAATAATGTTGTTGACTTGGCGGGCCGTTTGGCTTATAATAAAGACAATGATATTGTTTTCAACTTTGGTAAGCATAAAGGCAAACTAGTAGCTGATGTATTCAAAAGAGAGCCTTCGTATTACGATTGGATGATGAAAGCAGAGTTTCCACTAGACACCAAAAACAGGCTGACTAAAATCAGATTGGATGCAATGAAGAGGTAGTTCTAAATTTTATTCAAAAAAAATGGGTAGCTGTCGAGCTACCCATTTTTTGTTTCTACCAATAATTTCTTACAGTAATGTGCTTATTTTTTTGATTTCTTCTTGATAAATTTATCTACATAAGGTTCGTTTGCTTTCATAATTTTATCAATAATTTCCGAATCCGAAGGCACCCCAATTAATTCTTTTAGTTCTTGAATGGTGTGCACTGCTGTACTTTCTTCTCCACTATATAAATCAGAATAGTAAGAGCTTACTTTAGGAGGTGAACCTGCTGATTTTAACTTATTTTTAGTCGCGTCTTCTGCAGCCTTTAATGAAGATACAAAATTCACTTTTAGTTGCGCTTTTAATGTTTTTATTGTGCTTGTAGAATCCGAACTAGCTTCTAAGTACACATCATAACTAGGGTAAAAACCGTACTCCAGGATAAGCTTATATTTAGTAGCCCACCAATCATTTTTTTTCTTTCCATCTACTTCCTTTACTGGAATAGATTTAATGTCAACTACCTCAAACACATCAGTAGAAAATGCTTTATTCAGTTTGCTGGCAACCT
>CAZDQR010000221.1:0-5741 GCA_964507315.1 uncultured Roseivirgaceae bacterium | reverse complement strand
TGAGCTACTCAGTATTTATGGGTAAAGTTAAAAAAGCAAACATCGAGTTAAATCGTAAAGTACTAGCTGATTTAGCAATGAATCATAACGATGCGTTTAAAGCTATTGTTAAAAAATTAAAATAAGTTAATACAAACTATATTCGAAACCCTTGAAGTTACTCTTCAAGGGTTTTTTTATTACATTTAAGGTATTAAGACATCGCTATGCGAAAAATACCAATCTTTATATACTTTATTTTCTTAATTCTGAGCCTTTCAGTTTCAGTAAAGGCGCAGTATAACCAGCCATTAAAAGATTATGTAATTGAGGCATGGTCGGCTCAAGAGGGCTTGCCATCTAATAATCTAAGGAGTATTGCCAAAGATAAAAATGGATTTTTATGGATAACAACCTTTAATGGTCTTGTTAGGTTTGATGGTGTTCAGTTTAAAATCTTTGATTCTAAAAATATTGAAGGCCTATTATCAAGTTCATTCTATTCTGTATTACCTCTAAGCAATGGTGATTTAATTATAAATTCTCAGTCTAGTGGTATTTTTAAGCACAGCCACGGAGAGTTTAGCAAACTCCCCAATACTGAGAATTTGCCACCATCTGTCCATACCACATTTTTAGATAATAATAAAAGGCTATGGATTGGTACTCGGAATAATGGCATTTTCTATTTAGAGAATAATATTTTATCAAAATTCTCAATTTCCGAGTTTAATACGAGGAGTATTACATGTTTTACAGAAGATAGCCTTAATAATATTTGGGTAGGAAGCGAAGGAGCAGGAATTGCAAAGATTAGTCCTGATGCCAATTATGAAATTTACTCTACGGCAAATGGCTTGGTTTCAAATCAGGTAAACTCTGTTATTTACCATGATCAAATAGTGTATGTAGGAACTGAAAAAGGCTTATCTACTTATAGTAATAGCGCGTGGGAAGTGGATGAAAGATGTGCAAAGCTTAGTATAAATTTTATAACTACCGATGCCAGCAGTAATTTATGGATAGCTGCAGATAATGGCCTAGCTCGTATTATTCATGATGGGAAATATGAGTTTATTTCCGAAAAAAATGGTCTTCTTGGTCGCCAAGTATCAGCTATTGCCTTTGATGATGAAAGCAATATTTGGATTACAACTAAAAGAGGAGGATTGGTTCAGTTAAAATTGAGCAACTTTAAAAATATAGCTAAAAAAGATGGCTTAAGTTACCAAGGGGTAAATGTAATTGAAGAAGGGCCTGATAGTACCTACTACATAGGCACAGATAATGGCGATATTGATATTATTCAAAATGGAAAAATTTCAAAATTAATTGTTAATAAAGATTTATCTGATGTTTCAGTAAAGGATATTTATGCCGAAGAAGATGGAACACTATGGATAGCTACCTATGATGGTGTCATTAAGAAAAATGGGAATAAAGAAGTGTATTATGGTGTTGAACAAGGGCTTTTATCTAATAAAACTAGAAGGATACTTAAGGACTCAAAAGGAATAATTTGGGTTGGCTCAAGAAATGGAGGACTAAACAAAATATTGCCTAATGGTGATATAGAGTCTATCTCTGTTAAAGAGGGGCTCGGGTCCGATTTTGTTTTTAGTGTTGATGAAGCTCCTGATGGTCGAATTGTTGTGGGTACTGCAAATGGAGGATTGGATATTATTCATTTAGATGGCTCCATTGAAATTCTAACGCCAGACTCATTAATTGTAGGCCTTTCTATATTTAATGTATATATAGAAAGTAACGACAGGTTTTGGTTGGCAACTAATGTGGGCATCTTTTGTTACCAAAAGAATGGTTTTGCCTTAATTAATGTTAAAAATGGAATGCCAGTAGAAACACTCTTTGATATTAAGGAAGATGAAATAGGTGATTTATGGGCTACTTCCATTTTAGGCATAGTAAAAATCTCGAAGAAGGAAGCAATTGCAGTTACAAATAAAAAGCAAAGTTTCTTAACTGCATCCTTGCTTAACGACTCTGATGGCATGATATCTAGAGAGTGCACGGGAACCTCTACTTCTTTGTTGGCTAGTAACGGTAAAATTTGGATTCCCACTATTGGAGGTGTAGCTATTTTCGATCCTCAAAAGTTGATTTTAAACTTTAAAGAGCCTGCTGTTTTTATAGAGGAAATTTTAGTAGATGATGATAAATTATCTTGGAATATAGAAGAATTGGGAGAACGCAGCGTTATAATTCCGGCTGGCCATCGAAATTACTCCATTAATTTCACATCGTTAAGTATGTATTCTCCTGATAAAGTAAAGTTTACATATAAGCTAGAGGGCTTTGATGAGGATTGGGTTGAAAATGGTGCATCTAGAACAGCAAAATACACCAATATTCCTTATGGTACCTACACTTTTAAGGTAATGGCAGCTAATAATAACGGAGTTTGGAGTGCTGATTTTGCAAAAGTTATAATAACGATTGAGCCTTTCTTTTATGAAACAACCTTTTTTGTAGTTGCCTTAATTTTGGGTTTTGTGCTTGCTACTATTTTAATTTACAATTATCAAACTAAAGAAGTAAACCGTAGAAATAGAGAGTTATTAAAGCTAAATGGCGAGCTTGATAGTTTTGCTTATAGCGTATCGCATGATTTAAAAGCTCCTTTATCTTCCATTCAAGGGTTGCTAAATGTAGCACGGTTAGAAAAAGGCGAAAATGCCATGGAGTACTACAGCCGTATTGATACAAGTGTTGATAAACTAGATAATTTTATCAAAGATATTATTGACTATTCTAAAAACTCTAGGTTAGAGGTAAAGAAAGAATATGTTAATGTTAAGTCTTTGATCAATGGCATGTGTGAAAGTTTGGCTTATTTGAACAAAGAAAAAGAAATTGCTGTTGAAATTGGGGTTGATGAATCGTTAGAAATTTTAACCGATAAAACACGTTTTACCTTTATTTCCAATAATTTGTTAACAAATGCATTTAGGTATGCTGATTTTACTAAACCAACTCCTTTTATTAGTGTAAGCGCCAAAGTTACCAATAATGTTTTTTATCTGGTTGTTGATGATAATGGGCAGGGTATAAAAAAAGAACTCCAAGCTCGAATATATGATATGTTTTTTCGAGCTAATGAAAAGAGCGAAGGGTCTGGACTTGGTTTATATATAGTGAAAGAAAGTTTAACAAAACTAAAAGGTAAAATTACTATCGATTCTGATTTAGATATTGGTACTACTGTGCGCATAGAGTTTCCTGTTTAGTAATACGAGTAAGTTGCTTATATGTAATGTATTAGCATTATTATATAATTATCTATCTGCTATTGTTGTTTGTTAATAAATAATCCACTTACATTTGCCTTATGAAAATGACAATAAATACAAATTGGTGGTGGCTTTCAAATACACAAAGTGAGTGAAAGTAACGTCCGTTTGTTAAAAATATATAGGCCTGCTGATACACTCAGCAGGCTTTTTTTATGCATTAAATAATTATGAAACAGAAAATATATACAAAAATTTACTCTCAAATTGGTGATTTACTTACTCCTGTAAGTGTTTACCTGAAAATTAGAGAACAATATCCAATTTCTGCCTTACTCGAAAGCTCGGATTATCAGGGTAAAGAAAATAGCTTTTCATTTATAGCATTCGCACCTTTTGATACTTTTACGGCTAGTGGCTCTAGCCAACATGTAGTTGAAGATCTGGAGCAGTTTAATGCAAAATATAAGGTAGTGTCTGATAACCCATTGGCTAAAACATTTAATGGAGCGTTTGGGTATTTGGCCTTTGAATCTGTTCGCTATTTCGATTCGTTTACAACTGTTAAACCCTCGGATATTCCAGAAATTCAGTTTAACTATTATAAGTACATTATCGCTTTCGATCATTTTAATAGCAAGCTTCACATTATAGAAAATTTGCTTAGTATAGATGAAAAAAGTGAGATTGATCAACTCAAAAAACTTATTCATCAATTAAACGGAGCACAGTTTACATTTAAGGCGAAAGAAAAGAGTAGCTCAATTACTGATAATGATTTTAAGCAGTTGGTAAGTAAAGCTAAGGAACACTGCCAACGAGGCGATGTGTTTCAATTGGTGTTGTCTAGGCCTTATACTCGAAATTTTCAAGGCGATGAATTTAATGTGTACAGAGCGTTACGCTCAATAAACCCTTCTCCATATTTATTTTACTTCGATTTTGGCAGCTTTAAATTGATGGGCTCTTCACCTGAAGCACAGATTATTGTGAAAGAGGGCAGGTCGGAAATACACCCAATTGCAGGCACTGTAAAACGCACAGGCAACGATTTAGAGGACATTGTAGCAGCTGAACAATTAATGAATGATCCTAAAGAAAATGCTGAACACGCAATGCTAGTGGATTTGGCTCGTAACGATTTATCAAGATCTTGCCATAATGTAAAAGTTGAAACAACTAAACATCTCCAGCATTTTAGCCATGTAATTCATTTGGTTTCCATTGTAAAAGGCGATTTAAGAAGTGAATCTAGCCCGATTAAAGCGTTGGCTAATTCTTTTCCAGCAGGCACCTTATCTGGCGCACCTAAATTTAAAGCAGTAGAGCTAATTAGTAAATACGAAAATCAGACAAGAGGATTTTATGGCGGAGCCATAGGGTATATTAATTTCAATGGTGATTTAAATATGGCCATTATGATTCGTAGTTTAATGAGCAGGAATAACGTTTTACATTACCAAGCGGGGGCAGGTATTGTTATTAATTCGGTAGAAGAAAACGAATTGCAAGAAGTAGAAAATAAATTAGGGGCTATCAACGAGGCCATAAAAATTGCTGAACAATTATGAAGAAAGTATTAATAATAGATAATTACGATTCCTTTACTTACAACCTTGTTCAGTTAGTGGAAGAGGTTATTGGAGCTAAACCTATTGTGGTTCGTAATGATGCGTTACAAACCATCGACCTTGCCTCTTTTTCACACGTTATATTATCACCTGGGCCAGGTTTGCCAAGCGAAGCAGGGCAGCTAAATGAAGCTATTGCAGGGTTAGTTGAGCTTAAAATACCAACACTAGGTGTTTGTTTAGGTCAGCAGGCTATTGCTGAGCATTTTGGCGGCTCTTTGGTTAATTTAGATAAAGTGTACCACGGAGTAAGCGATAAGATGAGTATTGTTAAAGAGGATGCATTATTTACTGATATACCTTCAGGTTTTGAAGCTGGTAGGTATCATTCTTGGATTGTGGAACCAACTAATTTTCCTTCTGAGCTTGAAATTCTTTGTGAAGGGCCTAAAAAAGAGATTATGGCTTTGCGCCATCAATCATTGCCAATATTAGGAGTGCAATTTCATCCAGAATCGATTCTTACCGAATCTGGTAAGCAATTAGTTTCCAATTTTTTAAACAATACAAAATGAAGCAAACACTTGAATTCTTACTGGCAGGTAATAGCCTTTCAGAAGAACTTGCCTATGAAACAATGAAAGATATTGGCAATTC
This sequence comes from uncultured Roseivirgaceae bacterium, assembly GCA_964507315.1. Lineage (GTDB taxonomy): Bacteria > Bacteroidota > Bacteroidia > Cytophagales > Cyclobacteriaceae > JAKISE01. Next base: position 283 of record CAZDQR010000221.1, on the reverse strand, counting down.
TACCTTTAGCCCAACTCAAATAACTGCTTTTATAACGCATTACTGGTATAAGCCCGTAACCACCGATGAGCTTGCAGGTTTTAGGCGTGCATTATTAGAGTTGGCACTTCCCTTAAATTTAGAGGTTAGCAATGCCATTGATTTATGTGGTACTGGAGGAGATGGTAAAAACACGTTTAACATATCAACACTAACAGCTGTTGTTGTTGCTGGTGCTGGTTATAAAGTGGCAAAACATGGTAATTATGGCGTTACAAGTATAAGTGGGTCTTCTAATGTGTTA
>CAZDQR010000220.1:0-5756 GCA_964507315.1 uncultured Roseivirgaceae bacterium | reverse complement strand
CCGCTTTGGTATCCCCCCTTTTTATCAGGTACACTAATAAAATGAACATCCAAACTCAGTATTTTTTCCGCCTTTATTAAAGGAGGTTCCGAATTCGGGATTGCAAAAGTAGGCCCTTTTTATTTTGATTCAAACATTTCAAAAAAAGATTTTGATTTATTTAATATTTTCATCAAAACTCGTGCTATTTCTTAATTTTCGGGCTTATTCGTTTTAAAAAAATCTTCCATTTCCTTAGAAAGTTTGTCGGGCTTTGCATAATGTGGCGAAAGTGAAGGCTGACCAGGCAAATTTTGCACTTGCAGTGTCTGTGTAGGAAACGCAAAGTTTACTCCAAGGTGATGAGCTAACTTTAGAATAGACAAGATAATTTCATGCCTACACCTTAACTCTTCGGCCCAAGTAGGAACTGCAAAAAATATATAAAACTTAACATCTAATGAATGGCTATTCATATTATTCATATAAATATGATAATTTTCTTTCCACGTGTCAGGATGTTCATCGACCAGTTTTCGAAGTCCTTTAATAAATACCTCAATTAATTCTGGAGGTGAATCATAGGTTAAAGCCAAATCGGTAGAAAATCTCCTGTAACTTCTAAGTCCATGATTATCAATTGTTGCATCTGCCAGCTTGCCATTTGGCACATAAATCAGGGAATTTGAGAAGGTTCTAATTCTTGTAGAACGAATGCCTACCTCCTCCACAGTACCATCAATACCCGAGGCGGTTATCCATTGCCCCACTTGAAATGGCTTATCGATAAATATCATGAGTGAGCCAAAGAAGTTCTTAATGGTATCTTGCGCTGCCAAAGCAAAAGCAAAACCACCAATAGATAACGTTGCTAACAAAGGCATTAATTGAACATTGAGGTTCGAAAGAACGACTACCCCGCCAATGATAACAACGAAAGTCTTGAGAATTTTTCTAAATAAAGGAACTAACTGATCATCTAATGTGGATTCCGTTTTTTCTGCAACCCTTTTTAAATAGAGTGATATCAAATCAACAAATTTATACACCCCTAGTGTACCCATAAATGGTATAACCGCTGCGATTGCCATTGATAAGTAATGCGATAATTGCAATGGCAATTGCAAAATTGGCAAAAACATATCCACCAGCACCAAGCCCATCATAATGCTAAGCGGCCTAACAACAGGTTTAACATAATCACCTGCAATTTCTTCCTTGCCAACCTTAAATAAAATATTGGTAATTAAATTATATACTGCCCAATTTAAAAGCCTATGAAATGCAAAACTTATAACAATCATTGCAAGAATGGCCAAATATTGCCAAACCATAAGCCCCATATATTTAGTTTGGTTATTTGGCAGGTATTGAAGCAATCTATCTGAACCAAATGGAAATGCACGATCAAAAAGTTCGGGAATTTTATCCACAGTTTCTTTAGATAGGTACCACCTATCGCCAACTTTTTCGAGGTAGAGTTCTGCAAACCTTGATGTTACTACATATTCATGGGTACTAGAATGTACTGTATCTATATAATCAGGATCATCAGGTACATCTTCTATGTCAACAAGAACACCTTTACCTTCTAAAAACCGCCTTAGTTTTTCTACACGATCTATTCGAGCTTCTTTATGAGGCAAATGTTTGTAGTAAATTACTTGCTGAACGACATCTGGCCTATAATTCTCCTTACTCATATACGTGCTAAAGCCAATAACAAGAGACCGTGGTGAACTTAAGTCTAAACGAATGTTAGGAAGTTCATTCTTTTTCTTTTTCTTTTTTTCTACTTTAACAGGCTTACTTTTTTCTGCCTCTTCTTTCTTTTTCGACTTATCAGAAGCAGAGGTTTCTACTCCAACTGATTTTAATAACTCTTGTATGTTTTTTGCCGTAGCTTTAGAAATAAGCCAATTGCCATTATGCTTTTCTAAGGCGATATCTGCTGTTAGGTTAAATATAGATTTGCCATTTGTAGCTATATAATTCGATGAATCTGGAATAGAATCTACAACCCATTTATACCTAACAGCGTCCAAATACTTTCGAATATTAATAATTGCGTCTTTCCGTTTAGAGGCTCTTGTAATAGTAGTAGATGGTATTAATTTAGAAGCTTCTGATAGATCTATACTTGCACTATCCGTATTTATTTTAAGAAATTCTACTGAAGCCCTAGGGGTTTCAAATTTTTCTTGAAACGCAAAAAGATTCACATTTCCCAAAAGAAAAAAGGCTAACAGGGTATACTGTACTATATTTTTGATCATAAATAAATTCTTTTAATCTCCAAGGTATTATTATTAGTAAGGTAGATTTGGCAAATATTGGTGCTGCCAAAATAAACTAATGAAATTGAATAATCCGATGTTAATGTGTCGTTATTAAGCTGTTTTCCTGTTTTATCGTATAGATAGATTTCTTTATTATTTCTTACCACATAAAGCTCCTTATCAGCTCCAAAGTTACAATACTGAACAGCTCTATTCCCTCCTTCGATAAAATCTTTTTCAAATAGCACGTCTCCATTCGGTGATAATATAGCAAGCCTGTTTAAATCGTTGCGAGTAAAAACAAAGCCTTTGCCTTGTATTTCTTTAACTAGGCTAAACCGAGATTGATCTGATTCTTTATAAAGTTGGTTACGTGAAAGCATATCTCCTCCCATTGTAAACCTAATAATTAGTCCATCTTTAGAAATGGTTGTAAATTTTGTATCATCAAAATTTTCGCCAAGTTGCACAAAAAAATCATTGGTAATATTAACACCCATATCAATCGGAAACCCATTAGCTTCTTCACCCCGCCTATTGGTAAGGTGAACCTCTCCATTTGCAAGTGGAATTAATATTCTATCTTTGCCTCTAACACGTGAATGAAAAATATCATCTGAGAAATTAGAACCAAAACCGTTCGGACTCCAGCCTTCTAACAACTTGCCTCCCTTATTATACATTCGAAGGTTGCCAAAATTATCACTGATTAGTAACCTGTACTTTTTAGACCTATCGTAATCAATTAGATATAACTTATTTATTTTATAGTCTAGCTGTTTTGGATACCCCTCTACTGCCATGCCTTTTCTATCAATTATAAAAAGTGAACTATCAGAATAAAGAAGGTACTGAAGCTTATTATTATTATAAAAATCAATTTGATATATATCCTCCACAAGTTTAACTCCTAAGGAGTCTTCCCAAAGAATATCACCAGAATTACCAATAAGCATTAAATTGGTTAATGAGTCTTGCACTAAAAGCTCATACTCTCCATTTTTATGATTTTTAACTACTTTAGGCTTAAAAGCAACTTTCGCATTTAGCTGAATGGTGGAAACATCAAACACTTTCTGCTCCAAAACATCTTTGGGTGTTGGGGAGTAGTTTATGTAAAAGTTGGTATAATAACGATTATCAAGGTTGGAAATTTGAAATGCTAGCAAATCAAATTCTTTTAATGTGGGTGCATTACTATTGACCCATTTTTTTAAAGGCTTGTTCAATTTATCAAACTGCAAGTTCCAGCTGTACTCAAAATTGGATACGTAAGTGTAATTCGCTTCTGTTAAGGCATTTTTAAAGAATAAATTCATTCTTACCGACTTGCTCCAAACATATTCTTTCTCCACTTGCAAGAGCCAATTTCTAAGTGTTTCGGCCGTATTAGCGATAACTAAATAATTATCCATTAACAAGTAATATGTACTATTAAAGTTTTCAAAGCCAAAATACTCTTCTAAAATTGGTTCATTATCAATTAACCTTAATTCCTGTCCAGCATAAGATTCTATGTATAAGCTATCGCCTGTTATTGCAGCTTGCTGCTCGGCCAATTTGTTTAAATGATTATAAACACCTGCCACATCGGATACTTGTGCAACAAATAATTTGTTAAGGTGATCGCTATCTATAGATTGCAATGTAATTTGAGCCAATTCATTTTTTAAAAAGCCAACAAACTGCTTTCCTTTTACCTCATCTAGCTTTTTTGAAGCATTGAGTTTCACCCAACTCGAATACCATTTAGATAAATCAGCCGCAGCAAAGTGCTCTACAATTGCCGCATTTTTAGGAATCACTCCCATTAAATCAAACGAAACAGCTTCTTGATCTTTAAATGTAGAAACCAGCGAGGGCTCGCCAGTATCATACGCAAACCCACTTGCAAACAAGCCATTTTCGCTCATAGTAAGGTCAAAAAACAAGGAGCCAGCCACTTCATAAGTGGCTTCAAGCCTATTTTTTATGCTTAAAAAGCTGTTTGCTAAAGACGGCAGCTCAGATCCGTTAATAAACAAATTGCCGTCATCTGTAGCAAAGCTAGGGTTGCCGCTTAACGCAGGAGAAGTGCGCACAAAATTGTGCTCGAATTTATCTTGAATATTTCGTACAACATCCTCTACTAAAAAAGGCACCTTACTAAACACTAAGGTGTTTTTAAATAGGATATACGATAATTTAACACCATTAATATCAAGCTCGTAAATGGTTTGTGCTTGGTAAACACGCTGGGTCTGCTTTACTTCTTTATCCTTGGCAAGGTTGGCCAAAAGGTTTAAAAACAACGTTTGACCACTATTCCCCAAGGGGATAATATAGGTAAGGCCATAACTTTGCTGTGATGTAATATGGGCAGAAATAATGGCGTTGTGATTATTAAACACCTGAAAAAACTGGCCATTCCCTCCACTCAGAGTATCAATGAGTTGCAAGTTTTTATTAATATGGTTTACCGATTCTATTTCAGATAAGCTGCTCCAAAAGTTGGAGGAAACCACTTTATTCCAAGTAGTAATAACAGAATTGCTTTCATAAACGATGGCCGCATTTGAAGTAACTAAATCCCAATGATCGAATTCTTTTTTTCTAGTTATATAGCTAAAAACGAAATAAGCAGCAACCACTATAATTACTCCTACAAAAATCAGTTCTGGTTTTTTCACCTTTATTCTACTTATTAAAAAGCTCAAAAATAGAACACTCCAGTGTAAGAATGAATTATGGTTTTGAAAATTTGTATTATTGTTATCTTAGAACATCATAAAAAAGAAATGGCTGGTATAGATTTTAGTTTTAAATCAAAAGATAATTTACAACTACATGGGCATAAGTGGGAATTAGACGCTCCTTCGGGCATTATATGCTTAGTGCACGGCATGGGAGAACATATAGAACGCTATGAACATGTAGCTGCAGCATTTAATGCTAAAAATATTTCGGTGTATGGGTTTGACCACCGCGGGCATGGTTCATCTGAGGGTAAGAGAGGACATACTCCTTCCATTGAACATATGTTCGATGATATTGAGCAGTTATTATTAGTGATAAGAAAAAACATCTCCGATACCCTTATTATTATTTATGGGCACAGTATGGGAGGCAACATTGCTCTTAATTTTTTATTGAATAGGAACTCTAATGAGGTTTCATTTGGAATTATTACATCCCCTTGGTTACGCCTTACCAATCCACCTAAAGGATTTCAGTTATTACTGGCTCAATTTGGTGCTCGATTTATGCCATCTCTGGCTCAACCAAATGGGTTAAATATAGAAGACATAAGTAGTGTAAAAGAAGAACAAGAAGCTTATGCTAACGACCCACTAAATCACGATAGAATTACGGGTGGGCTTTTTATGGAAATTAGTAAAATGGGAGAAAAAGCCATTGAAATTGCCGACAGCCTAAAAAAGCCGATTTTACTAGCGCATGGATTAAGCGATAATATCACCTCCCCTAAAGGCTCAGAAGCCTTTGCCTCAGCGGCACCCA
>CAZDQR010000219.1:0-5760 GCA_964507315.1 uncultured Roseivirgaceae bacterium | reverse complement strand
CTTCCTTTTTGTACATTTTCGCTAAAGTATAATGTAAGATCTCTATCAATAGCAATATGCGTTTGATCATCATACGGTGTTATGGTGGTTACCAACGGAGCTGTTAAATCTGGCACTAACTCGGCTGTAAAGTTCCAAGTAGTAGCATCTAATATGCCGGCAAATTCATTGCCAGCAAGGTCGGTAATTGCGCCTGCAGGAATAATGATATAAAAATCAACACCATTGATTAAATCATTGGTAGGGTTGATGGTTAATGTATTTCCTGAAAACACAGCACTGGCAGAGTTTAAACTAATGTATTCTCTCGTAGTACCTGCTGCATATTTAAGAAATACATATCCATTGGCAGCTGCTTGTACATCTTCATTAAAAGTAATGACTAAATTATCGCTAATGCCTACGCTAGTAGCACCATCTATTGGTGAAAAAGCACCACTCAATAAAGGGGCAACGTCTTCACCAAAAGAGGTGAAATCCCAATCATCTTTGCCAAACATTCCTCCAAATGGGTTGCCACTGGTATCTTCAATAGCACCATTATCTACCTTTATGTAATAATGAGTATTAGGGTTAAATGTAATTTGAGAATTTAGTGTAATGGTGCCATTTGCAACGCTATAAGATGAACTTACGCCCATTTCAAACTCCTCGAACAGTTGGTTGTTATCGTAATTATAAATGGATAAAGAGCCCGTTCCTTCCGCTATATTTTCGTTAAACGTAAGGTCGAATGAAGCACCAGAATTTGCTACTTCACTATTTCCATCTTGAGGTGATTTTGTAATGATAAATGGTAAAGCATTATCATCGGTAGAAAAATTCCAGGTAGAATTATTGGTTATGCCTGCAAAATCATTGCCTACAAGGTCGGTAATGGCACCGTTATCAATTATTACGTAGTACGAATTGCCGTCTTTTGGCAAACTAACACCTGGGTCAAAAAGGATTGTAGCGTCAGAAATGGTAGCACTATTGATACTAACAACGGCTATAATATTATCATTTGATTTATCCTTTAGCCTTAAGTTTCCAGTACCTGCAGCTATAGGTTCATCGAAGGTAATCTCCAACTTGGGTGCGACAGCAAAGGTAGTACTCTGGTGAGCTGGACTAAATGACTGAACAACGGGTGCAGCATTATCAGAATTATCTACACCTGCGGTGGTAAATGACCAATCTCCGTTTGGAATTCCTGTGAAAAAATTATCAGAAGCGTCATCGAAAGCAGTAGCAGATACTTTGATGTAATATTCTTTACCTGGTAGTAAATCATCCACTGGGTTTATGGTTACTTTCTTACTACCATCTGACAATACTATTTCTGTACCGAAAAAATATTGAATAAATGTATCATCACTTGCTGAATAAAGGAATACCAACGTATTTCGGAACACATCTTCATCAAATTGCATTGTGAAGTTAGCATCTACAGGAATTTCTGTTTCTCCAAAAGCAGGATAGGTAGAAAGTAAATTTGGTGGGGTTACATCTGGTGCTGTGGTAAAACTCCAAGAGTAATCCTCGAAGCCATAACCTGGAGCATAATTATCACTTGCATCTTGCACTACGCTTCCTACTCCTTGAATGTAAAATTCTGTATTAGGGGCGATATCGGCACTTGGCTTTATAGTAAAGCTATTTCCTGTTATAGAAACTTCATCAGACAATACATCTATAGTTACTAATGCAGCATTATCAGAAACTCTTCTGAAGTATATTGCTCCTCCACCAGATAATTTTACTTCTTCGTTATATAGAATGGTGAATTCTGACCCTACAGGAACGTTGGTGGCATTATCAGTAGGAAAGAGGCTAACAACAGTTGGGCTAGTAAGATCTCCAGGATCTACGGTAGTAAAACTAAAATCTGTTCCAGAGATTCCTCCAAATGCGTTGCCTACTCGGTCAGTAATTATGCCGCCCATTTGTATATAATACTCAGTATTAGGTTGGAATGTGGTATTGGGGGTGATGGTCATAGTACTGCCATTGATCACCACTTCAGAGGATAGGACATTTAGTTGACGGTCTATACCATCATCGCTGGCTCTAAAAACCCTATAAGTGCCCGTGCCTGGGCCCGTGCTTTTTAATATTGGCTCATCAAACTCGAATACGAGTGAAGGCAAATAAGCAACCTCCACCGCATTGTCTGCGGGTGTGGTACTTATCAATGTTGGCCCAGTTACATCAGATGAAAATGTTCGAATGATGTATGGACTCTGCTGCAAAGAAGTAGATGAATTCAACTGTAAATCTGCTACAGCATCTGGACCCCATATATAGTATCTTTCTCCTTCTTCCATAACTGAATTACCGGGCAGGGTAAATGATAATGTGTTGTCAATAATTGTTATGTCCTCTTGCAAAACACTGTGAACACGAGTGCGGGGAGTTGTCGATATATTAAAAAAGAGTTCATCATCCAAAATCTTGCTGATAAAGATTTGTCCCCAAGCTCGAAGCGGCTCATTGGCAGTTAAAGTAATTACGGCATCGAGTGCCACATCCGTGGTGCCATTGGCTGGAGATTTACCTATTACCGTTGGTGCAATGGTATCTTTTGTTTTAAATTGCCAGTCTCCTTTACTTATTCCGGCAAAGTCATTGCCAGCTAAATCTTGGATTGCACCAGGGTTCATTTCAATGTACCACTCATGATTGACGCTACGGTGTATAAAACCATTTAGTATAAGATAAAAACCTGTCACGGTTACGTCTTCAGAGGCTATATTGAAGCTATTAATAACAGCATCAGTATTGGCATCTTTGAGATAGATCGAACCTACACCTTTCTGTATGAAATAGTCGAAACGCACCCTAAGAGTTTGATCATCCACTTGAGTAGCTCCGTTCTCTGGAAATAATAAAGTAATGTATGGGGCTGTAGTATCCAAACCACTACCTGTTGTAAAATTCCAAGTAGTGCTATTCGTAAATCCTGCAAACGCATTACCCGAAGTATCTTCAAACACACCGGCAACCATTGTTACAAAATAGCCAGTACTTAATGATAAATCAGCTGGTAAAGTAAAATTGGCTATGTTATCGGTAATGGTAACGTTCGCTAAAGCTATAGTATGCACAACTGCACCGGCAGGCAAACTTTTGATAAAAATGCTTCCAGTTCCTTTTTGCACGGCTTCATCAAATACGATGCTTAGTTCTGTATCTATGGCAACACCAGTTGCATCATCAGCTGGTAAAAAAGAGCTTACAACTGGGGCTTCTGTATCTACAAAAACTTGCATAGTAAAGGTGATATCATTGGGGCCAATGCCTGCGAATGCATTGCCGAGCAAATCAGTAATAGCACCGTTGTCTACTTCCAAATAATAAGAAGTCCCATAATCCAACACATCAGTGGGTATCACGGTAAAATGGCTACCACTAATCGATATGTCAGCCGAATTAGTCACATCAACATTCATAACAACAGCATCGTTATCCGCTCTTTTTATTGTAATGTTTCCAGTGCCCGCTTGCACGGACTCATTGAAAACCAACTCCACAAGGCTGCTTTTTAAAAAATATCCACTTACGCCATCGGCTGGGCGTGAGCTTGAGGGGCCAAAAACTGGAGCATCATTATCTGCTTTAGTAGTTATTTTCCAAGAAGCATAACTCATACCGGGAAAATATTGGTCTAAGCCATTTTTTACAGCACCTGGCTCCAGATTGATATAATAGTTTTTGCTATAATCAACAACTCCATTAGGTAAAGTCCACTTTAACACTCCTCCTACTATTGAAATTTGAGAGGAGCTAATTGTGGCTGAATATAAAATATTTTCAGTAGCTACATCAATCAACCTTATTTTTTTGCCTGCTAAACCAACTTGTATGTTTTGGTCGAAGTTCATAAGAAAGACCCCGTTCAAATTTACATTGGTTGCATTGTTTAAGGGGGTTAATGCATTATAATCTGGGGATGTTGCGTAAGCTGCAACAGGAAAGAGGAACAATGCCCAGAGCAATGTTCTGATTAATAGTGATACTCCTTTCGAAGATTTGTAATTGTTTTTCATACCTTTTTGTTTGTGTGTGTAATAAATACCTCCGCTTATAGGGCGGAGATTATTGCATCTTTCAAAAAAGCAGATGTTTGGCTCAAGTTATTTCACCTACTAGGGGTGATTTTTTCCTACCCTTAGGGGTAGTGGAGGTTAAGTAGCTTTTATTCAAATAGTTGCATAAAATAATTATTTGTAATAATTCAATATTTTTTTAAATTAATTTGTTGGAATAAGGTTTATTACTCCCATTTGGCTGGTTAGCCAAGGAGATTTTCGGGTCTACCGCCCCACAATGGCGGTGGTTATGAAGAAAATGATGTCGACTAATTGCTAATGCGGTGCGGCAAATAAGGTTGGGTTAATGTATCACTGAAATAAATTCAAAGCGTCATTACCCTGCGTAAGACAGGGTAATCTAGTGGGGCTTCCACCCCACATTGGTTGGCAAGTCTAAGTAGAATACTATAGGCCTCAATCTTCCGTAAGAACTAAATATATAGATGGTTTTGTTAGATAAGATTCCTCGTACCTCGGAATTGAAAAAGAAAGTTGGTATTGCTACGCGAATTCTTCTAATTCCGAGGTACGAGGAATCTTATTAAGCCGGAGTTAGTAAAAATTGGAGTGCTTATTTACGTTTTGCAATACCAAATTTATTGTAGATTTTTTTAAAAATGGTACTAACTAAAAACTCGAATAATGAGTCACTCCCACTTGGCTGGTTAGCCAAGGAGATTGACGGGCCTTCCGCCCCACATAGAGGTGGCCACGGTTATATGCTAGATAAGAAATTTAAGGGAGTTAAACTTCCACTAGATAAGTTTTGATAAAGGATAAATCAAATGGAGCTAACCAATTTTGGTAGGCGGCTCTTCATTATCGGATAAGATTCCTCGTGCCTCGGAATTGAAAAAAGGTTAATAGCACTATCCGGTTTCTTCTAATTCTGAGGTACGAGGAATCTTATAAAACGACCCTGTTAACGATGGTACAGGTAGTTTGGTGGCCACTCCATTACTTCATTATTTAAGAATAAGAATTTGGGATTAAATGATTTAATAAGGTCAATCTTCTTTTCTCTTCTCCAGCCTTTAATTTCTTTTTCTCTTGCTAATGCATCATTTACATACTTATAATGTTCATAAAAAAGTAAATGATAACTATAATAACGGCCTGCAAATGTTTTGTACTTTCCTCGATTTAAGTAATGTTCCGTTAGTCGCTGAGGCAGGTCGTTGGTGAATCCTGTGTATAGTACTTTTTTGCTTGTATTTGTTAGAATATATACGTGATATGAATAAGCCATTTGGTTCTTCAAGTTACATATTTTTATTTTGGGTTATCGGATAAGATTCCTCGTTCCTCGGAATTGGGAAAAATGCGATCACTCCAAGGTCCCTTCTAATTCCGAGGAACGAGGAATCCTATAAACAAAGTGCCATCATAGTCTTTGAGTTGATTTGGGTGTTTCTAGAGATTGAAATTAATATCGTATTGTTTGCACTACAATTAACAACTTGTGTATTCGGATAAGATTCCTCATTCTTCGGAATGGAAGAAGACTAAGCTGGAGCCAGTAAGAATTGGAGTGCTTCTTTTCGATTGGCGACTCCAAATTTTTTGTAGATATTTTTAAAATGATACTTGATGGTATTTACCGATACTTCCAATTCATCACCAATTTCCACATTAGATTTTTTGGTAAAAATAAACTTTACCACTTCAAATTCTTTTTCAGATA
>CAZDQR010000218.1:0-5761 GCA_964507315.1 uncultured Roseivirgaceae bacterium | reverse complement strand
ATATTTCCAGCTACAGCTATATGCATATTCTTGTAAAAAATTTCTCAAAATTAGTAAAGTGAATTGAATGCAAGAGGCTCTATTGTATTTATTACGGTACTTTTGTAAAAATATTTTTGAATCTTAGAAAAACAACGTTTCTATGGCTGATTTTGGAAAAGTAAATACCTTAGTAGTAAACCGATTTGCAACGCCTGGTGCATATCTTCAATATAATGAAGAGGAAATTTTAATGCCAAATAAATACATGGCCGAGGGTTTGGCCGAAGGTGATGAGGTAGAGGTGTTTGTTTATAAGGATTCGGAAGATAGGTTGGTCGCCACTACCTTAAAGCCTTTGGCTGTAGTGGGCGAGTTTGCTGCCATGGAAGTGGTGGATACCGCATCATTTGGTGCTTTTTTAGAATGGGGGTTAGAAAAACACTTACTTGTTCCTAAACGAGAAATGCACGAAGAGATGCGAGTGGGGCAGAAATATGTAGTAAAAGTTGTGCTCGATCATTTAACCGATCGAATAGTTGGAGTTGCTAAACTTGGTGCATTTATTTTTGATGATGCCGAATATGAAAGAGGCTCTGAGGTGGATGGTTTGGTGGTAAGCCAATCGGACTTGGGCTATAAAGTATTAGTTGATTCTAAATACTGGGGCTTACTTTATGGAAACGAGGTTTTTAAAAATATAGAGCAAGGTGATGCCATTAAATGCTTTGTGCGTAAAGTACGTGACGATGGCAAGCTTGATTTATCGGTAAGAAACCCAGGGGAAGAAACGCAGCAAGGTGATGCTGGGGAAATTATGGAGCTACTTAAAATGAATGGCGGCAAAATGAATGTATCCGATAAATCAGATCCTGAACTAATTAAAGAAACTTTTGGGCTAAGTAAAAAGGCCTTTAAAAAGGCCTTGGGTACTTTGTATAAGGAAAAGTTGATTAAAATCGAGCCTCAATCTATTGAGATTTTGTAATCTTAAAATAGGTTTAGGTTTGTGATCCCTCTCAGTTAAGTGTAGGTGTCTCTTTTTCTATTCTGACGTAGGAAGAATCTTCTGCATTTTTATATCCGTAATAGGATTCTTCGTTCCTCTGAATAAACAAAAATATGAAAGGCTTGGGTTTCTCTAATTTTTTCCCCCTTAATAGAATGGGATAAGCAATACTACCTAGCTCTTAAATGAGGTAATGTCTTCGTTGGCATATTTGAAGTAATTCCTAGCTTTAGAATATCGCTGGGGTTGGTGCAAAGAATTGCTTTGTTTTTCCTGATAGCAATTGGCCCTTTAAGCACTTCTGGACTATTTAGTAATACATTAAGCCAACCGTGCATGGTATACGTGTGGTTTTCATTATTCTTTATTACGGGATGATTCTTATCTATGTATTCTTCTGGGTTATTACCAAGCATTGTTACAATCTCTTTCCATACCGTGGTAGTTAATCGAGTAGTGGTATAGTCTATCTCATTTATATTATTGCAAATAGAATGTGCATACGCCCTAAGTTTCCTGCCTGTTGATGATTTTGGATCTAATACTAAGGTAAGTTCGTTAGGGTGAAATTGCATAATGGTTATGGTTTTAGTTAAACATAGAATACGGAATGTACGCAGAATAATCCTAAAAACCTAATGGTTGCATCTCGTATTTTATTGATTATGTGGCATTTATGTGCTAAGCAAAGGATTTACTTAGATGCGTGCTATTAAATATTTCTGCTTTAGAAAAGCCATGTGAATGGAATTACATACTCGCCATCTTCACCGCTTGCTTTAATCCTTCATCTCCAAAAGCAAGGTTTCTTTGTAGTGAATGACTGCCTTCTATAAACCGAATGGAGCCCGAAAGTGCTCGAATAACAATGCTGTGTGTGGTTACTCCTTTTACTTGATCGAAATGAATTCCTTTTAAAAAGGAACCTTCAGTAATACCGGTGGCTGCAAAAAAAGCATCATCTGATTTTATTAAATCATCAATATAAAGTACCTGGGTTAAGTCAACTCCTTTAGCAGCTAATTCTTTAATTTCATAATCTACTTGAGGGTCGCGCTTGCCTTGCATTCCACCTCTAAGTGCTTTAACCGCTGCTGCTGCAATAACGCCTTCGGGTGTGCCTCCTGTTCCCATTAAAACATCTACTCCAGTGCCAGGAATCGCTGCCATTAACGCGCCCATTACATCGCCATCGGTGTGCAAGGTTATGCGTGCCCCTGCTTTTCTAATATCGCTAATTAATTGTTCGTGCCTAGGTTTGTCAAGTACAAAAACAGTAAGCTGGTTAACTTCTCTATCTAATGCTTTGGCAATTCGATTTAAATTATTAACCGGGCTGTCGTTTATATCTATGACATTCTTAGCACGCTCTTCAACCACAATTTTTTTCATATAAAGCGAATCTTCTGGCACCCACATGCTACCGCTTTCCGAAGCCGCAATAACTGCAATTGAATTAGGTGTGCCATTGGCAAGCAATCGAGTACCTTCTACAGGATCAACCGCAATGTCCATCTTTGGGCCGTTTCCATTTCCTACACTTTCTCCATTAAAAAGCATCGGGGCTTCATCCTTTTCACCTTCACCAATAATAACGGTTCCATCAATATCAACAGTATCGAGCACTGCTCGCATGGCATCCACTGCTGCTTGGTCTCCAATTTCTTTATTGCCAGTACCCATATACCTTGCCGCAGAGATTGCCGCAGCTTCAGTTACCCGAACCAACTCCATAGCTAAATTCCTATCTGGGGTTTTATTGATTGCCTTGCTCATAATTATAGATTAATGCTGCAAATTTAAATAGTAGTTTATTGTAAAAAGGATATGTTCATCCGTATAATTGTTTTCACTATTTCTAATGATTAACTCTTGGTTTTGTTCGATTTTGAAAGATGAAGTATTCGATTTTTTTGTAAGTTCAATAAGCACCCTATTAATAGGCTTACCAGTTTTTGGTCTAAGGTTTAATTGATTCTTTAATCGTAGCCCATTATCAATAGAAAGTTGAATTACTTTCTCGTAATTTTCTTGTGGGATAACTAAATAGATACGACCATTTTGGGTTAATAGTTGAGAAGATTTTTGAATAAGATTTAGGTAAGATAATCTATCAGATGCATTTCTAGCGAGACTTCGGCTAGTGTCAGTAGGGGCTAAGCCTTCGAAAAATGGAGGGTTGCTAATAATAACATCGTAAAGAATAGGAGAATTAAACGTTGTAAAGTCCTGCTCTATTAGCTTAAAACAATCTTTCCACTGGCTATTATTAAAATTGATACGAGCATCAATAATGGCAGAATTATCAATCTCAATAGCATCAATTTTACATAGTCCTTCTACTTTTTGTGCTAACATTAAGGGTAAAATGCCAGTGCCAGTTCCAATATCCAAAATGTGCTCATTTACTTCAATTTGCGCCCAAGATCCAAGCAATACACTGTCTGTTCCAACTTTCATTGCAGCATTATTTTGTTCAATCGAAAACCGCTTAAATTGAAATGGTTTATAATGCCTCATTTTGCTAAAAATTTGATTGCAATTGATTACAATTGCATTTGCTAAAACCATTAGGTTTACTGCAATATCTAAGTATAAAAATAATAATCGAATGAGCGTAAAATCTGATTTAGAAATTGCCCAAGAGGCGAAGCTACAGCATATTAATGAAATTGCTGATATTCTACATGTTGAAGTAGATGATTTAGAACATTACGGTAAGTATAAAGCCAAATTGCCACTTTCTTTAATTGATGAGAAAAAGGTAAAAGAATCTAATCTGATTCTAGTTACTGCCATCACTCCAACACCATCGGGCGAAGGGAAAACGACTACCTCAATAGGCTTGGTTGAAGGCCTTAATAAAATAGGTAAAAAAGCAACGGCTGTTTTAAGAGAGCCTTCTTTAGGTCCTGTATTTGGTATGAAGGGTGGAGCTGCAGGTGGAGGATATTCACAAGTAGTGCCAATGGAAGATATCAACCTGCATTTTACAGGTGATTTTTCTGCCATTGAAAAGGCTAACAATTTATTAGCTGCACTCATTGATAATAATATCCAGAATTCTAAGCACAGCCTAGGGATTGACCCTAGAACCGTTTCTTGGAAGCGTGTTATGGATATGAACGACAGAGCTCTTCGTCAGATTGTTTCTGGTTTGGGTGGTAAAACCGGTGGATTCTTACGAGAAGCTGGTTTTAACATTACTGCTGCTTCTGAAATTATGGCCATTCTGTGCTTGGCAGATGATTTAGCAGATTTAAAAGAAAAAATGGGCAATATTTACATAGGTAACACCTTCGCAGGCGAGCCGGTTTATGCTCGAGATATAAAAGCTCATGGTGCAATGGCAGCTCTTTTAAAAGATGCAATTAAGCCAAATTTGGTACAAACCTTAGAAGGAAACCCTGCTATTATTCACGGTGGGCCTTTTGCTAACATTGCACAAGGAACTAACTCAGTGATTGCCACTAAAATGGGGATGTCACTAAGTGAGTACGTGGTAACAGAAGCTGGTTTTGGAGCTGATTTGGGGGCAGAGAAATTTCTAGATATTAAATGTGGATATGCAGGCATATCACCAAAAGCTGTGGTACTTGTTGCAACTGTTCGAGCGCTTAAATACCACGGAGGTGTAGAGCGTAAAAACTTAACCACGCCAAATGTGGAGGCGCTTAAGAAAGGCCTGAGCAATTTAGAGAAACACGTAGAAAATATTAAACAATTTGGACTTCCTCCTGTTGTGGCTATTAACAAATTTATTACGGATACTCAAGAAGAGTTAGATGCCATAACTGAAGTATGTAAAGCGAATGGAATACAGGTAGCTTTATGCGAAGGTTGGGAATTTGGTGGAGATGGAACCAAAGACTTAGCTGCTGAAGTAGTGAAAGCGGTTGAAGCCAGTTCTGGAACTTTTACTCCAATTTATGATTGGAACGATTCAATAGAGGAGAAAGTAACTAAAGTGGCTACAAAAATTTATGGTGCTGGTTCAGTAGTGTTTAACCCTAAAGCAAAAGCAGGTTTAAAAACCATTAAAAAATTAGGACTAGATAAATTGCCGATTTGTATTGCAAAAACGCAAAATTCACTGTCTGATAATACTAAGCTGTTAGGTCGCCCAGAAGGTTTCAAACTGACTGTTCGTGAGTTTGAAATAGCTGCAGGTGCTGGATTTATTATCCCGATTACAGGAAGTATGCTACGTATGCCAGGGTTACCTGCTGTACCAGCTGCCGAAGGTATTGATATCGATAAAGACGGAAATATCACAGGATTATCTTAATTGGTATTGGGAACTAGGTTTTTGGTTTTAGTAATTATGTTTTAACCAAAGACCTGATTCCCAGAACCCAGAACCCAGACATATGACCTCAAGCGTTTCTTCTGCTAAAATTATAAAAATTGGCAAACAAGGTCAGGAAAATGTTCCTGACCTTGTTGCTATTGAAGAACCGCTGGAAATTAGGTTAGGCATTGGCCCTGAGAATCAGCGGGAGCAATTTAGTTTATCAGTAACTATGCGCACACCAGGCCACGATAAAGAGTTGGCCATTGGTTTTTTGTTTACCGAAGGTATTATCGCAGATATAAGCGAAGTAAATAGTATTGAATATTGCGAAACTGTTAAAACTGAAGAAAAGGAAAATGTAATTCGCATTGAACTATCGCCATCAGTAAAAGTAGATGAAGAAAGGTTTTCTCGTAACTTTTACACCAATTCTAGCTGTGGGGTTTGTGGTAAATCTTCTATAGAAGCCATAAAAGTTG
>CAZDQR010000217.1:0-5771 GCA_964507315.1 uncultured Roseivirgaceae bacterium | reverse complement strand
AA
This sequence comes from uncultured Roseivirgaceae bacterium, assembly GCA_964507315.1. Lineage (GTDB taxonomy): Bacteria > Bacteroidota > Bacteroidia > Cytophagales > Cyclobacteriaceae > JAKISE01. The sequence goes on along the minus strand of CAZDQR010000217.1, from coordinate 5,769 downwards.
TGCCATTTGTTACGAGTTAATTAATAATGGATGGGTTAATAATAGTTTTGTAGAAAAGCACGTGGCCTTTAATAAAGGCAAAACCAATATTGGGTATGGGTTGGAGGATAAGTTCAAGTTTAAAGATAAAGCCACGCCTATTGATTTCGAAAAATACAAAACCTTTTTAGAAGACTATCGACCCGACAAAGTAGAAGACATTTCAGGGGTTTCTGCTAAAGACATAAAATATCTAGCATCTCTTTATGGAGATCCAAATTTAAAAGTGGTTTCTTATTGGTGTATGGGCATGAACCAGCATACCAGAGGTACTTGGATTAATAATCTTGTATATAATATTCACCTATTAACAGGAAAAATATCACAACCAGGGAATGGACCATTTTCTTTAACTGGCCAACCTAGTGCTTGTGGAACCGCCAGAGAAGTAGGAACCTTTACCCATAAATTACCCCACGGAGTGGTAATGAATAAAAAGGATAGGGAGATGGCTGCTAAAATATGGAAAGTGCCTTACGAGCGCATTCCTGATAAACCCACCTACCACGCCACTGAAATGTTTAGAGCTGTAGATCGGGGTGATATAAAATTCATTTGGACTCAAGTAACAAATCCACTAGTCTCCTTACCTAAAACCAGCAGGTACCGACCTGCTATGCAAAAGGACAGCTGTTTTGTAGTAGTTTCTGATGTGTTCCCCACCCCTACCAGCGATGTTGCTGATGTGATTTTACCAGCCGCATGGCATATTGAAAAAAGTGGAATGTACGGAAACTCCGAACGGAGAACTCAATATTGGGATCAAATGGTAGAAGCTCCGGGCGAAGCAATGCCAGATGCCTGGCAGACTATTGAAGTTGCAAGGAGGATGGGATTTGGTGACCTGTTTCCTTACAGTAAAGAAAATCATCACGAAGAAATATATAATGAGTACCGCCAGTTTCATGTAGGTAAAAAGCACAATATGGCTCCAGTGGAAATACTCAAAAAGCAAAGTGGAGCTATTTGGCCTTATATCGAAGAAACTGGTAAATCAACTCAATGGAGGTTTAATTCAAAGTACGACCCGGCTTGTGACCCCAACAAAGACTTTGATTTTTATGGCAAGAAAAATGGCAAAGCGGTCATTTGGCAGCGTCCTTATGAGCCTGCCCCAGAAATGCCTGACACGGAATACCCATTCTGGTTAAACACCGGCCGAGTAATTGAGCACTGGCATACGGGTTCAATGACTCGTAGAATCCCTGTATTGCATCAAGCTGTTCCTAATGCCTATGTAGAACTCCATCCCGAAGATGCCAAGCGAATGGGTATCATGAATAAGCAAAAGGTTAAAGTAGTTTCAAGAAGAGGAACCACTGTTTTACCTGCATCTATTAATGAGCGCGGAATGCCTACTAAAGGCCAGGTGTTTGTACCATTCTTTGATGAAAGCATGCTCATTAACGATGTAACGCTGGATTCATTTTGCCCTATTTCCAAAGAGCCCGATTATAAAAAATGTGCCGTTAGAATCGAAAAAGTATAGCTATGCGCCAAGGATATGTAATCATCGGATTCTGGATTGTGCTTTTAGTGGCAGCTGGTATAATAGTAAAGGCAAGCTTAACAGAAGAACAAGCCTTAAATCATAGCGAAATTATAGCAACACCAGGCACCAATACGTTGCCAATTGAAGAAGGCGTTTTTAAACTTAGTAATAATGCCGAGGAGTTTTTAGACTTGACAAATCGTGGCATAAGTTCGAATAAAAAACTCGCCAATTATTATGACAGAAGGGCTTATCCTGGTGCTCCTCCCATAATTCCACACGCAACGGAAGAAGCTCACAGTATGGGAGGTAAAGATTGTTTACAATGCCATCAAAATGGAGGCTATGTAGATGAGTTCAAAGCCTTCGCTCCAATTACTCCACATACGGATTACATCAATTGTAAGCAGTGTCATGTTCCTATAAAATCAACAGGAGCATTTCAACCCAATAGCTGGAACAAGATGAAAGCTCCTGACACCAAACAACAAGCTTTATTGGGGAGTCCTCCTATTATTCCTCACAGCCTTGAAATGCGGAATAATTGTTTGGCTTGCCATGCCGGGCCATCGGCTCCCAAAGAAATTAGGGTTACGCATCCTAACAGGGTTAACTGCCGCCAATGCCATGCCTTAAATGTTAATACTAAGAACACAACTAAGATATGGACAAGATAGAAACCAATAAATTATATCGTCATTCCTGCGAAGGCAGGAACCTGTCAAAATTTATCCTTATTAATAAAGGGATTCCCACTTTCGTGGGAATGACGAGAAGTGTGGCAGGAATGACGTTTGTGTTAAGCTGTATACTGTTTTTATCTTCATCTTGTTCAGGCCCATCTCATAAAGACCATGGTCCTTTAGCTCAGATTGAAAAGCACAGCAATGCATCGATTGATTATCAAGTAAGTTCAGATCCTTTTACGTATGATATTGAAAAGGTAGCAGTGACCAATACGGAAAATGACACCTTGTTCTTTACACCTAATCGAATTAATCATATAGTATCCTTCCCTTGTAATAATTGCCATACGCAACCGCTTAACAAAATGGTATCCAACGACCCTTCGGGTAAAAAAGGCCATTGGGATATTAAACTACAACATGCTACGGAAGAAGCCTTATCCTGCACTACCTGCCACAGCAGTGCTGATGTTGAACACCTAAGGTTAAATAATAACAAGGCGGTTAGTTTTAATAAAAGCCAAAAGGTATGTGCCCAATGCCATTCTACTCAATTTAATGATTGGATAGGTGGAGCGCACGGCAAAAAACTTGGTGGCTGGGCTCCTCCAAGAATTTCTAACACTTGTGTCAACTGTCATAACCCACACGCACCAGCTTTTGAGCACCGTTGGCCTTCGCGTTTAAATACTGTAAAAATTCAAGAATTGGATCCTAAATAACCGCTATGTTTTTTAAGAGAAAAAAGAAAGAAGAAAAAACCCCTACACATCAACAAGAAGGTTATGGAAGTGGTAGTTGTGGTTGTAATCAACCCGATGGATTCGATCAGGTAATTAAAAAACCGCTCGACCGAAGATCGGCACTTAAAGGCCTAACTGCAGGTTTGCTAGCTGGCACTGGTTTTTTAAACAGTTCGTGTAGTGTAACTGCCGGTGATGCGGATAAAGAGCTAGCTTCATTAAAATGGGACGAGTACTTTAAAGGCAATTATCAATTAATGACAACTGACGAAAAAAGTGCTACAGTTGATCGCCTTGAACGCATGTACGAGCTCAATAATGGAGGAAAAATCAATCTTTCAGACAATGGAGCAGAAAAAGATGTATTGTACGGGTATGCCTTCAATATATCTAAGTGCCAAGGGTATATGGATTGTGTAAATGCATGTGTGGAAGAGAATAACCAAGATCGTGATTCTCAAATGCAATACATCCGTATTCACGAGTTTAAGAAAGGCCAAATGAATTTTGAAATGGCTGACGATAACTTTTATCACGAAGTTCCGGCAGCTGGTCATTTTTATATGGGCACCCAGTGTTTTCATTGTGAAAATCCTCCTTGTGTGGATGTTTGCCCAGTAAAAGCAACTTGGAAAGAGAAAGATGGCATTGTGGTTATCGATTATGATTGGTGTATCGGTTGCCGATATTGCGAAGCCGCTTGCCCTTACGATGGAAGACGATTTAATTGGTCAACTCCACATGTTCCGGAAAACGAGCTCAATAAGGACCAGCATTATTTAGGTAATAGACCTCGAAAAAAAGGTGTGATGGAAAAATGCACGTTTTGCATTCAACGTTCACGCAATGGTCAGAACCCTGCATGTGTAGAAGCTTGCCCAACAGGTGCTCGAATTTTTGGCAATCTGCTCGACCCTAACAGTACCATACGATGGGTAATAGAAAATAAAAAAGTATTTAGATTAAAAGAAGACTTAGGCACGGAGCCTAAATTTTGGTATTTCATGGATTAACCATGCCTAACTAAGATAATGCAAGAAAAATGAAGGTAGCTTTTAGCATGATTTCGGATGGTTTTAAAGAAGCCACAAAAGGCACCACGGCCTACCATATTTGGATGTCGGTGCTAACCCTATTAATGTTGTTTGGGGCTTTCTCCTACTACCAACAGATTATTCACGGCTTATCCGTTACAGGTATGACCGATCGTGTTAGTTGGGGATTATATATTTCTAATTTTACCTTTTTAGTAGGAGTTGCAGCAGCGGCTGTGATGCTCGTTTTACCTACCTATATTTTAAAAGATGTCGACTTTTCGCAAGCCGTACTTATTGGTGAAGGTTTAGCGGTTTCAGCTCTAATTATGTGCCTTGCATTTGTTACTGTAGATATGGGCGGTCCTGCACGACTTTGGCATATCATACCAGGAATAGGAACCTTAAACTGGCCCAACTCTATGCTTGCCTGGGATGTGCTTGTACTAAATGGCTACTTATTCATTAACCTTTCTATCCCTTTTTATCTTTTATATCACCACTATCAAGGCAAAAAACCAAATAAATCAGTTTACCTACCGGGTGTTTTATTATCTGTATTTTGGGCTGTGGGCATCCACCTAGTAACAGCATTTTTATATGCAGGATTGCCTGCAAGACCTTTTTGGAATAATGCCCTATTAGGACCTCGATTTTTAGCCTCTGCATTTGCTGCAGGCCCGGCTTTAATAATTCTTGTACTGGCCATAATCCGTAAGTTCATGGATTATACTATCACAGATAAAACCATTGACAAAATTGCTATGGTCGTTACAGTGGCAGCCCAAGTAAACCTAATTATGTTAGGCTCGGAGCTTTTCAAAGAGTTTTATAGCATTACTCACCACAGTAGTAGTGCCTTATATATGTTTTTTGGTGTAGGTAGTAAAAATGCCTTAGTGCCCTGGATCTGGACTTCAATCGGATTAAACCTGCTGGCTACCATTGCGCTTACATTTAACAGATTTAGAAAAAATCATATCATTCTATATGCAGCCTGTGGCCTTCTATTTATTGCCATCTGGATTGACAAAGGCATGGGGTTGATTATTCCTGGTTTTATTCCTGGCCCTTGGGGCAATATTGTAGAGTACTTTCCAACTTGGGTAGAAATAGGTGTAACTATAGGAATCTGGTCTCTGGGCGCCTTTGTCTTCTCCATCCTAGTTAAAATAGCTGTACCCATCGAAATGGGAACCTTGCGGTATAAAAAGTAAGTCTATAAAATTTTATGTAAGGCCTGATAAACTCGTATTTGTCAGGCCTTTTTTATGGAACTTTTTTCCTCAAAAAAAGATTATTAGATAACTTTTAAACCTTCATTTTTTTAAAAACTATGAGTTATTTAGAAACCACCAAAGACGTATATAAAAAAGCAGCTGAAACTCCTGATGTTGGTTTATGCTGCACAACCTCTCCAATATGGCAATTCCCAGGGTTAGAGATTCCAAAAATAATGTTAGATATGAACTACGGTTGTGGCAGTACTGTGAATATGCAAGACTTAGTTAATAACCCCCAAATATTGTATGTGGGTGTTGGAGGAGGAATGGAACTGTTGCAATTTTCGTATTTCAGTAGGCAAAAAAGTGGTGTTATTGGGCTTGATGTGGTTGATGAAATGTTAGACGCATCCAAAGCCAATTTTATAGAAGCAGAAAAGCAGAACTCGTGGTTTAAATCAGACTTTATTGACTTGCGAAAAGGAACAGCCCTTGATTTACCCATTGAAGACAATAGCATAGATGTAGCTGCACAAAACTGCTTGTTTAACA
>CAZDQR010000216.1:0-5779 GCA_964507315.1 uncultured Roseivirgaceae bacterium | reverse complement strand
ACTCGCAAGGAACATTTACGGTGCAGCTTATTGCAGATTTGGCCTTAATTACAGGCAATATTGGTAGAAGAGGAGTGGGAGTTAATCCACTTCGTGGACAAAATAATGTACAAGGCTCTGCTGATATGGGTGTTCAACCACATCAAGGAGCAGGCTATTTAGATATTACCAAACCGGAAGTTCAGAATCTATACCGAGATTTTTATAAGGTAGAAATGCCTAAGAAAGAAGGCTTTAAAATACCTGAAATGTTTGACGCTGCCATCGATGGGCAACTTAAAGCGTTATGGATTATTGGGGAGGATGTTGTGCAAACAGATCCTAATACCACCAAAGTTAAGAAGGCATTAAATGCACTTGATTTATTTGTAGTACAGGAATTATTTATGACCGAAACTGCCATGTTAGCAGATGTGGTATTGCCAGGTGCTTCATTCCTTGAGAAATCAGGCACATTTACCAATGGTGAACGTAGAGTACAGCGAGTAAATGCAACGGTTGATCCGATAAAAGGCACTAAAGTGGATGGACAGATTATTATTGATGTAATGAATAGAATGGGCTATGAGCAACCCGCCTATAATGCAAAAACAATGCTCGAGGAAATTTCTCAAATAGTGCCATTCTTTAAAGGGATTACTTGGGAGCGATTAGGAATTAATGGATTGCAATGGCCTGTTGCAGAAGATGGTACAGACACGGAAATTATTCACCTCGAAGAATTTAAAAGAGGCAAGGGTAAATTCTCTTATTTTGATTGGAAGGAGACAGAAGAAATTGTAGAAAATGGCGAAAAATATCCTTACATAATCACTACCAATAGAGAGTTAGAACATTATAATTGTGGTGCTATGACGCGTAGAACAGGTAATGTAGACATTATAACTGAAGATGTTCTACTTATTAATGCGGAAGATGCTGCGGATAAAAACATCAAAGATGGTGAAATGGTTTGTGTAACCTCAGCTAGAGGTAAAGTAGATATCAAAGCTAGAATCTCAGAGGAAGTTAAGCCAGGTGTGATGAGTACAACTTTTCATTTTCCTGAAATAATGGTGAACTTGATTACCAGTGATGTGCACGATTCGGAAGCCAAATGCCCAGAGTATAAAGTGGTGGCTGTTAATATTCGAAAATCGAAAGGAAAATTTGCAAATGCTTAAACGTAAGGAACACTAAGCAATTGCGCAAAGTTCGCTGAGGGGGTATAGATATAATATAAACTGTGTTAGTTAGTGATTTTTAGCCCCATCGGGGCGAAATGTTTGTAGAATAAAATTTACACCCTTATTTTAGCTCCGTAGGAGCGAACCATTTTTTAAATTGCCTAATAGACCCACATATAAAATAAAACCCCATTACCAATTATTGGTGCAATTAGTGATTTGGGTATTTAAGAAGGTTTTTAATATTACAGCGAATATTCCTGATGAAGTTAAGCTAATTAACGAACCATATTTACTTTTAGCAAACCATTATGGCCGTTACGATCCCTTTATAATTGGGGATTATATAAAACGTAAACCCAATTTCGTTTCTTCAGATGCCATATTACGTAGCCCCATTTATGGACCTTTATTTAGAGGATTGGGAGCAATTCCTAAGAAAAAAGGAATGCGCGATTCTCATGTAGTGCGTGAAATGAAAAAAGTAATTGATCAAGGTGGTGCCATTGGTTTATTTCCTGAAGCTACACGAACCTGGTCGGGCGTTACGCATTATATAGATCCATCTATAGCAAAGCTGGCTAAATTACTAGGTGTGCCTGTAGTAACAGCCAAAATGAAAGGAGCTTATGCCTTTGATCCTCGTTGGGCGAGGCCTTTGCGTAGATCTAGAATGGAGATTGACTATTCGATTGCTTTAACAAAGAATCAGCTAAAAGAATTGGACTCTGAATCAGCAATGAAAATCATTAAATCCAAATTGGATCATGATGATATTGCCTATGCAAGAGAGCAGCATCTTATTATAAAATCAAATCATAGGGCTGAATACATAGAACGGATGTTGTTCCAATGCCCTCAGTGTGAATCATTCAATGGGTTTACTTCAACAGGCAATTCTTTTAGTTGTAATTCCTGCTCCCATACCATTGAAATTGAGCCAAGTGGGTTCTTCACTTCTAAAAATGCTTCTGTATTATTTGATAATCCTCGAGATTGGTTTAAATGGCAAAACAAGAATTTTGTTAATCACATAGAATCGACTTTGCAAAACCCATCTAGTAAACCATTATTCGAATCAGAATCTATGGAAATTCATGAGGCGATTGGTGCTGGAAAGATGATTAGAAAGGGAATAGGGAAGGTATCGTTTTACCAAGATAGGATTGAAGTGGCTTGTGCCAATTGCAACCGCAGTTTAGCGCATTCGGATATAACTTCGCTAAGTCCTCAATTTAAAGAGCGAGTAGAATTATTCTTTCAAGATAAAGCCTACCGATTTGGGAGTACCAAGCACCAAGAACCGGGTGTGAAATGGGAGTTGGCAATAAATACGGTATGGAATAGTACAGGTCAACATTTTAAATTAGCTCCTTATTTTAAGCATTTGTATGACAAGTAATTATATATATCCTTTTTTTTTATTCAAACATTTATGGAAATTGATGCGTAAATGCATCTAATATTAAAAACAAACTTATGAAACTACGAATCCTATTTTTCTTATTAATTGCTCAACAAAGTTTTGGGCAAAATTTCAAAGAAGCTGAATTAAAGTCTACGATTAAAGACGTTACTGTTTTTTTACAAAGTGCTCAGATTTCAAGAACAGGAAAGGTTTCTATTATAGCAGGTAAGTCCTCATTGGTGTTAAAGGGCCTTTCTCCACATGTTGATGAAAAAAGCATTCAAGTAAAAGGAATCGGAGATTTTACTATTTTATCTGTAAATCATCGTTTAAACTATTTAAGCGAAACAAAAAGGAGTACAAAAGTGGATAGCCTGTTTGCTCTAATTAATAAAATTGATGATAAGGTAGCGGTAAAAAAAGCAAGGCTTGAAGTCCTCAAAGTAAAATTAAGTTTGCTTAATGCCAATAAATCTTTAGGAGGACAAAATTCAGGTGTTTCATTAACTCAACTAAAGCAAGCAATTGATTTGTATGACAAGGAGCTAATGAATATTAAAACAGAAGAATTAAAAGTAAATTCAGCTATTGGCTCATTGAAAATGAGTAGAGATAAACTGGCTTTACAAGTAAATGAGGTGCGTAATGACAGAGAGTTGCCAACAAGCGAAATAGTAGTAAGGGTTGATTCAAAAACTAACCTTTCTGGCAGTTTTAACATTACGTATTTAGTGGCTAATGCAGGATGGTTTCCTAAATATGATGTACGAGTAAAAGATGTGCAAAGCCCCATTGGGCTTAATTATAGGGCGGATGTATATCAAAATACAGGAGTAGATTGGAATAATGTAAAACTCAAATTTTCTAATGGGAACCCTAATGAATCTGGTACTGTGCCTAGCTTAAATACATGGTATCTAAATTATGCTAGAAACACCAGATATAAGTCTGTAACCTATAATAATGCAATTCCCCGTGTCGTAGGAAGCATTTCTGGTCGTTTAACATCTGCAGAAGATGGTTTGCCATTAGCAGGTGTAAATGTTTTGGTAAAAGGGACTACTATTGGTACAGTTACTAATATTGAGGGCCTTTACTCGTTAACTCTTCCAAATGGGGCCTCTGAATTGGTCTTTTCATTTATTGGATTAGAAACTCAAGAAAGAACAATTTCTGGCCAAAGAATGGATGTTCAGTTGTTTTCTGATATTCAGCAGTTAAATGAAGTAGTTATGGTTAGCGCACTAAGGGGGAAAGCATCAGGTGTTCAAGTAAGACGGAGTAATGCTCCTAAAGAAAACAAAGTTGTACAAACCACAACCATCGAAAATCAAACTACGGTTGAGTTTGAAGTGAAAATGCCTTATTCCATAAAATCGAATGGAGAAAAGCTAACAGTAGATTTAACTACCTATGCTATTGATGCTATCTATGAGTATTATGCAGTACCTAAATTGGATAAGGATGCTTTTTTAATTGCTCGCATAATCAATTGGGATCAGTATAATTTGTTAGAAGGGGAGGCCAATTTGTATTTTGAAGATGCTTATGTGGGTCGCTCTATTCTTGATGCTAAATCGTTGAGTGATACACTAGACATCTCCTTAGGAAGGGATAAAAACATTGTAGTAGGCAGAGAGAAAGTAGATGAGTTTAGTAAAAAACGCACGGTAGGTTCTAACAAAATTGATTCGCGAGGTTTTAAAATTATTGCTCGCAATAAAAAGTCGCAACCTATTAAATTAACAATACTTGATCAAATTCCAATTGCTTCTTTAAGCGATATTTCAATTTCACAAGAGGAGCTTTCTGGTGGTAAATTAGAGTTGAGTACCGGAGAAGTTAGGTGGGAGTTAATGTTGGCACCTAAAAGCCAGAAAGAATTAATGCTAAAGTACAGTGTTAAATATCCTAAAAAGGAAAAAGTGATACTGGAATAGAATGGCCTGTCTATAAACTCGTTGTCTGATTTGGAAAGTTCACTATCAAGGCTTGTGAAATTTTAAAAAGCGGAGTTCCCTTTCGGGCATGACTATTTTTGAATGAGCGTAACCTAGAGAGAGGAATTTAAGGTCAGACAATAATTACCCTTTCCATTGGGCAGGATCAACGCGCCAAGCTTTTAGAGATATTAAATCCTTCTCTGAAATATAATTATTGGCAACGGCCTCTTCGAGCATGGCTGCATAATTACTAAGGGTAATTACATCAACCTTGGCTTCTTTAAAATTGTTTTTGGCAATGTCAAATCCATACGTAAATATAGATGCCATGCCAAGTACTTTCACCTTGGCCTCTCGTAATGCATCTGCTGCTTTTAGGGAGCTGCCTCCTGTAGAAATGAGGTCTTCGACCAATACAGTTTTTTGATTTTTTACCACTTTACCTTCAATCATATTAGTCATTCCATGCCCTTTAGGTTTCGATCTAATATAGATAAAAGGCAAATCTAAGGCTTCGGCTACCAAGGCTCCTTGGGGTATGCCAGCGGTGGCCACTCCGGCAATAGCTTCAACATCAGGAAAGCTAGCTTTAATGTTTATTGCTAATTGTTCTTTTATATAAGTTCTTATTTTTGGGTAAGATAATGATAGTCTATTATCACAATAAATAGGTGATTGCCAACCAGAAGCCCACGAAAAAGGGTTTTTAACTGATAACTTGATTGCTTCTATTTCTAACAAATAAGAAGCCACTTGGTTTGCAACAGATTTATTCATTTCCTTAATTTTGTAACAAAGGTACTAGCTCATTTTTAATATTGGTAGTATGTTTGAATTTATAAGACTGATATAAGATGAATTTATTTATTAACGATACGCCTGTAAAGTTTGTAAAAGAAGACGAACCAATTGATGTTTCTGTATTTGATTGTGTGGTTAATTCTAACCTAATAATTAACCTTTCAGAATTATCTGGCAATGTGCTTATCGAAGATGCAGGAGCTCCCCAAGTGCGTCAGTTGATCAATCAGTTGGTGGAAGAGCCTTTTAATAGCACCAAATTTGTTATCAGGCCAACTAATTATAAAGAAGCTAAAGCTGATTTTATGTCGTTGTTTAAGGTAATGAAAGCTGCGGGTGGAGTTGTGCAAAAGGGTGATAAGGAGCTGCTGATTTATAGGTTGGGTAAATGGGATTTTCCAAAAGGGAAATTAGAGCAAGGAGAGTCTTTTAAGCTAGCTGCTGTACGTGAGGTAGAAGAA
>CAZDQR010000215.1:2077-5784 GCA_964507315.1 uncultured Roseivirgaceae bacterium | reverse complement strand
AATTATTAATTTGAGATTCATCTACTCTGTACTCCGGCTCTGCCTGAATATAAGTTTTATATAATCTACCAAATCGAGTAAAATCATTTACATAAGCGCCTCCCATAAAAGCTCCAACAGTAGTGTATAAATCATTAAGCTTTATTCCGAGCTTCAGCGCTTTTTCCTTGTCAATATCCATATATCGTTGAGGAACGTTTGCTTGAAATGTAGTAAAGGCTTTCCCAATTTCAGGTCGTGCATTGGCTGCTTTAATAAATTTCATTGTGTTAACCGAAAGATAGCCTGGGTCGTTACCTCCTTTATCTTGCAGCATAATGCTAAAACCAGAACCATTACCTAAACCTGGAATAGCTGGAGGTCCAAAAGCAAATACTTGAGCCCCTTTAATTGCCACGGATAATTTAATATTTAATTGTGCAACAATTTCTGCTGCAGTTGCCTCCCTTTCAGACCAATCTTTTAAGGAGACAAAGAAAAATCCTGTATTGGACGTCATAGCACCAGACAATATACTATAACCAGTAGCAGTTGTTACATACTTTACTTCGTCCATACCCATTATTATTTTTTCCACATCTTTTGCAATAGCATCAGAGCGTTGGATGGAAGCTGCATTAGGTAATTGCATATTAACCATAAAGTAGCCCATATCTTCTTCAGGTATAAAACCACCTGGCACTAAGCTTCCAAAAATTCCAGCGGCTACACTTAGTATCACTATAAAAATGGCACTCCTTTTAAGCTTACGAGTTACGATATTGGTAAAGCTCATATAACCTTCGGTGGTTTTATCCATACCTTGATTAAACTTCTTAAAAAACCAACCCAATGGACCACCATAAGGTTTAGGCTCTTTTAATAAAAGTGAACATAAAGCAGGACTTAGCGTTAGCGCATTAACTGAAGATACAATTACAGAAACCACAATGGTAATGGCAAATTGCTGATAGAGTAAACCTGTAATGCCAGCCATGCCTGCTACTGGAATAAACACCGCAATAAGCACTAGTGTGGTTGCAATTACAGGAGCTGTAACTTTTGACATCGCATCTAAAGTCGCTGCTTTTGTTTTCATTCCCTTGGCAATATTTACTTGTACTGCTTCCACAACTACAATCGCATCATCTACTACAATACCTATGGCAAGTACCAAGCCCAAAAGGGATAATACATTAATAGAAAACCCTAATGCTGGAAAAAACATAAATGCACCTATAAGCGATACAGGAATAGCCAAAGTAGGAATTAAAGTGGCTCTCCAATCTTGAATAAAGATAAACACCACTAATACTACCAATAATAAAGCAATAATTAACGTGACTATAATATCTTTAATCCCAGCTGTAATTGGAGCAGTAGAATCGAGTGACACATCATATTTAATACTTTCGGGAAAGCTGTTTTTAAGCACTTCCATTTCAGTAATAATATTTTCTGCCAATTCCACAGCATTAGAACCAGGTGCTTGGTAGAGTGCTACAATAGCCGCAGTTTCTCCATTAAGCCGAGGTATCATACTATAAGTTTCAACTCCAAGGTTAACTGTGGCTACATCTCTTAATTTTATTTGAGACCCATCTTTTTGGGTTCTTACTACTATTTCCCCAAATGCTTCTGGCGAATTAAATCGTTCGGGCAAACGAACAGTGTAGGTAAACTCCGTGCCAGCTGGTGAAGGTTCAGCGCCAAACTTACCGCCAGGTACAATTAGGTTTTGCTCGTTTATCGCATTTATAATTTCTGGCACCGTGAGCCCCATTTGAGAAAGCCGATCTGGTTTTACCCAAATACGCATAGAATAGTTGGCTGCTCCCATTACATCCACTCGCCCAATTCCTTTTACCCTTGCCAGTTGATCTTTAATGTTGATTAACGCATAATTTCCTAAAAAATCTTGGTCATATCTACCGTCTGAGGTTAGTGTTACTAACATTAAAATGTTAGGCAATGATTTTTTTGTTGTAACACCAAACTTAGTAACTGCAGAAGGTAATTTAGCCGAAGCTGCTGATACTCTATTTTGAGTAAGCACTGTATTCATATCCGGATCTGTACCTACATCAAACGACACTTGTATGGTCATTGTACCATCATTGGAGTTGGTTGATTTCATATAAATCATATTATCAACTCCATTAATTTCTTGCTCCAATGGCGTAGCCACAGATTCTTCAACACTAATTGCATTGGCTCCAGTGTAAGTACCTCTAACCTCAACAATGGGAGGTGTTAAATTTGGATACTGCTCAATGGGCAGCCCTATCATTGAAACACCACCGACTATAACAATAATGATTGCAATGACCATCGCCACAATGGGGCGATGTACAAAAAAGTTTCCTTTATTCTCCTCCATAATTATTTTAGCTCTGAAGATTGACTTTGAAACTCAGTAATTACGGGCTTAACAACCATACCAGAACCTACTTTTTGAAGGCCTTCCAACACAATTTTGTCAGTTTTTTCTAAGCCTTCGTTTATTATGTAATAGTCGCCTATCTTATCCTTTATTTTAATTTGCTTGGCCTCTATCTTATTCTCTGTGTTTACTACATACACAGAATACTGCCCTTGTAATTCACTTACACAGCGTTGAGGCACCAATAATGCATTTTTTACATTTTCGATTGGTACTTTAACTTTTGCGTACATTCCAGGTCTTAAAAGAGCATTAGGATTTGGAAAGCTAGCCTGCACCATCATTGAACCTGTAGATGAATCCACATTTCGGTCTATAAAATCAACCCAACCAATAAATTCATAATCTTCTCCATCTGCAAGAATTAATTGAATTTCCGCTCTACTTCTGGTTTTTGGATTATCTCGTTTTTCTTTAATTTCATCCCTATACTCTTTTGCCATTCTTAAATATTGCCCCTCGGTAATAAAAAACTGAACTCGTATTGTATCAATTCGCGAAACTGTATTTAAAATTACAGGGTTTGGCTCTCTGCCAACAAACTCTCCAATTTTTGCTTCTGTTCTTCCAATTACTCCTCTAATAGGAGATTTCATTTTAGTATAGCTCAAATTAATTTGAGACATTTTCATATTGGCTTTTGCTGCCTCCACCGAAGCAAGTGCAGCATCATACGTTGCTTGAGCTGCATCTAAATCACTTTTACTAACTGCATTTTTTTCAGCCAAAGGCTTATACCTATTCAATTCCTTTTCAGCATTTACCAATAATGTTTTTGCTTCCGCCACTTTACTTTCTTGAGAGGCTACTTCAGCTATAAAAGGTTGTGCATCTATCACATAAAGTAGTTGTCCTTTTTTAACTCCTTGGCCTTCACTAAAGTGAATACCCTCCAAAAAACCTTCAACCCTAGCCCTAATAGGAATATCATATAATCCAAAAGCTTGGCCTACAAACTCACTATAAATAGGAACATCTTTTTGAATCACTTCTACCACTTGAATTTGTTGTGGTTGACTTTGTTGCTGTTTTTTCTCTTTATTGCAAGATGAGAATAGGACACTTGCAACTAAAAATAATAGATATGTATATTTCATATATTCAGATATTGACTTTAGGAAATAAAATAATAGTCGTTCTTAATCGCAATGATACAAATTTATGCCTTGTTAGAGGCTATTCTTGGCAATAGAGCACCAACTTTTAGCATATAACCCGCATATTCAGGCCTTTTTTGAAGAAGGTGTTTATCCATCATTGGTATTGAAATAAAAACAAACAACAA
>CAZDQR010000215.1:0-1977 GCA_964507315.1 uncultured Roseivirgaceae bacterium | reverse complement strand
CTCATATGTAATTATTTAGTGAACTAAAATTTATCTCATCTTGTTAAAATACAAGTTTTACAAACATATAATTAATTATTAATGAACCGACTAAAATCAATTTTCATTTCACTTGCCATTTCAATTTGGGCCTATTTTACTTTTATTGCATTTCAATTCATTTATACTCAAACATTATCTATAAATAGTATCGGCATATTCCTTATTTCGGTTATCCCACTTGGCTTTTTTATAGTTCTACTCAGCTTTAAACCTGTTGCTCGCACCTCTCAATCATTAGGTTATTTAACCTCTCTCATTATTATCGGAGCTTTCTTAATATTAGCAGGCACCATTAGAGCAGGATCGTTTATACACTTAAACTATTTAGCCATTACTAGTATTAGTTTATGGCTAATTTATGTGTATTGGTATTCGGCTATGCCCAACAAAAGGGGCACCATAATTATTGGCAACACATTACCTCCATTGCATTTTATAGATGGCAATGACAATCGAGTATCAACTTCTGATTTTAAGGGCAAAAAGATGCTCTTGCTTTTTTACAGAGGCAATTGGTGTCCCTTATGCATGGCGCAAATAAAAGAAATATCGGAGCAGTATAAAGAGTTAGAAAAAAGAGGTGTTAGCGTATTATTAATAAGCCCTCAACCAGTAAGCCATTCTGTTTCTTTAGCAAATAAAATGAAAGTTGCGTTCCACTTTTTAACAGATAAAAATAATGAGATGGCAAAAAAAATTGGCATAGACCACCCCAACGGCACGCCATTAGGAATGGAAATATTTGGTTATAAAAGTGAAACCGTATTACCTACAGCTATTATTACTAATAATAAAGGCGAAATTATATTTGTAGACAAAACTGACAATTACCGCATTAGGCCTGAACCTAGTACTTTTTTAGCGGTTTTAGATAAATTTGATAACGAAGTAATAAAAGTCACTTCAAGCACATAATATTAGTTATAGCTTTGCAACAGATTAATTATTTTTTAATGGAAAAACTGAAATCAATATTTTTTCACGCTAGTGCCCTATATTGGATGGTAATCTCCGGATTTACCACATACTTTTTTTATGCTATTGGTATAAATATCCCAACGATAGGAATGGCACTTGCATCTTTTATTCCTTTGGGCTTTATGGGTTGGCTATTTATTACAAAAAAACCAAGAACTTCAGCCAATCAAACGATATTAACTTTTAGTGGATTTGTTGGTTTGGCATTTATACTCATTGGCAGCGTTGGATTTAATATGGGATTATTTTCTTTGTACGCTATTGGGTTTATTTTTTGGTTATTATTTATATTCTGGTATTCACGACTTCCGGTTAGAAAATCACCTTCCTTGCAACCAGGTAAAGCATTGCCTGAACTGCACTTTAAAACATTCTCTAACGAAGATTTTTATGGTAGTTCACTGCTAGGCAAAAAAGTAATTTATTTGTTTTATAGAGGAAATTGGTGCCCAGTATGTATGGCTCAAATAAGGGAAATTGCTGGTCAATATCAAGACCTCAAAGAGCGTGGAGCTGAGATGTTATTAATAAGCCCGCAGACTCAAAGTAAATCAAAAGAGTTATCTGATAAAATTGGAATTGATTTTATTTTTTTAACAGATGAAGACAATCAAATGGCTCGTAAATTAGAAATAGAACACATTAATGGGGTGCCCATTGGAAATTTAGCTATGGGTTACGAATCAGAAACTGTGTTACCTACGGTAATTATTACAGACGAACAAGGAAAAATAATTTTTGTAGATCAAACCGATAATTTCAGAATTAGACCTGAGCCTAGTACGTTTATTTCGGTACTGGATGCGCAAGTAGCTTAGCCATTTCAACAAAAATATAACTATCCAGTTATTTTGCCTCTTTGAGGATTTATAAGATGTAAAAATAAAAGAAGTGGTTCCATATTGCGATAAGCATATCTTTTTGCCACTTTTACTAAATGGATCGTCACACCTATAA
>CAZDQR010000214.1:0-5804 GCA_964507315.1 uncultured Roseivirgaceae bacterium | reverse complement strand
AAAAAGAAAAACCGGCCTTATACCGGTAATTCTTTTCATTAACCAAAACCATCTGATACAAAAGTAGTGCTGTTCAATAGTTCTTTAGCTAAGTAAAATCTGCTAGACCATCTAGGTATTTTCACCTAGATGACCTTAAGTTAACCACTCATTATTCATTCTATTTGCTATTTTTGCGGCAGTATTACTTTTATACATATGTCTAAGAAATTTGTATTAATTATATCTGGCTTGCTTATTACTATGTTTTTTGCAATATATAGCATTATTGGCTTTGGTAATTCTTCTAGTTTTAAAAATCACTGGGAACAAGCAGTTGTCAATCAGTCTGTACCAGAAGGGCTTACCTCACTTTCTTCAAAAGAATGTGGTAGTTGTCATCAAGATCATTACAAAGAATGGAGTACATCTACACACTCTATGGCTTGGAAAGATTTGCAGTTTCAGGCAGAGATTGCAAAAGAATCGAGCCCGTATATGTGCATTAATTGTCATATACCTTTAGAAAACCAACAGGAGTATATAATCACAGGTTTAGAAGATGGAGATCTTTATAAACCGATACGCCATAAAAATCCCAATTTTGATAAAGACCTTCAGCAAGAAGGCATAAACTGCGCTTCGTGCCATGTAAGAGATGGGGCTATAATTAGTATGTCGGTATCCAATAGAGCTCCACATAAATCCGTAGAAGATAAAGTGCACCTTTCGGAAAACTTGTGTATTAAATGCCATAATGCGGTTGCTGTTGTTACACCAGAGTTGGTGTGTACATTCGAAACAGGTGATGAATGGAAAGCCGGCCCTTATGCAGAAACAAAGAATTGTAAAACATGCCATATGCCTAAAATTGATAGGCCGGTAGCAAAAGGAGCTCCAAGAAATGCTTCTAGAATGCACTACTTTATGGGTTCTGGTATTCCTAAATTGCACGGTTTAGAGCCAGAACGCTTAGATGGGCTTAATTATGAGTTAATGGAAGTAAAAGAAGTTTATAATCATAAAGATTCCATCTCTTTTAAAACAATTGTAACTAACAAGTTCGCAGGGCATAGAGTGCCAACAGGTGATCCAGAAAGGTTTATTATTACAAAATTATCAATCTTAAACCAAGTTGATAGTAGCCTTGTTGCTGTAGATAGCTTTAGAATAGGGGAGCATTGGGAGTGGTACCCTGTAGCTAAAAAGATGGCAGATAATAATTTAAACCCTGGGGAAAGTAGAGCATATCAATTAACGACCAAATTAAATGTAGGTGCTTACATCATAGAACTTAAAGCCTATAAATACCGAACCACCGAGGAGTTAATTAAATATAACAAACTAGGAGATTCCTACCCAAGCCATATACAATTTTTCGAAAAGTCTATGTTTTTTAAAGTGAACTAGCTCCATTGTTCATTATTAATGATAGGTGCTCGTAAATGAACAGTGGTTAACATCGATAAGAGCCTTTGGGTTAAATTTAAAGCTACAATTATTTTGGCACGATGTTTCCATTAGTGCTTGTATGACAGATTATACTATGAGAGATCGATTAACAAGAGTTAAAAATGACAAAGTAATTGCAGGTGTTTGTGGCGGTATTGCAAAATACTTAGGCTGGGATGCCTCTATAGTTCGTTTGCTTTATGTACTAATAAGTATCTTTTTAGCTGCCTTTCCTGGAATGCTTGTTTACGCAGTTTTATGGATTGTTATGCCTGAAGAGGTATAGCTTAGGCGCGTACTTTTTTTAGATTTTTTTCCATTTCAATATTTTCATTCTGTTTTGCTCCTTTATACAAAATATAAAAACAGAATATCATTATAATATGGCTAATATCATTAAAATTAAACCATTGGTTATAAGATATTTTAAAGGCGTGAATGGCACCAGGTATTAAATTAGAAAGCACCCCAAGTATAATAAAGATGGACCTTCTGTCTTTGTGTTTTAAGTAATGACTAATAGAAATTGGAATAACAACACCCATTAATCCAATTGCAGAATTAATTCTAACACTATTAAAATTATGCAAAAACATAACCGAACTTGCCATTACAACTAATTGCGCATATATAAATAACCTTATAAAAGATTTTAGCTTTTCGTTTTCAATAAGTTGTATCGTGGCTAATTCGGCAGCAAAAACAGCTAATCCCGTAAAAATCCATGCGGCATAATGAAAATTTTGACCAACGTAATTAATAAATCCGTGTGCTGTTCCTCCTGTTAAAGAGGCTAAGCCCACAAACACGAAGAAAAAAGACCAAAATTTTTGAGTTGCATCTGCATATTTATCTCTATATAAAAAATGACCAAATCCTAAAACAAAGGCAGCTACTAACCAGTTTGTTAGCCAAGTAAACGGTTCAGTAATTTGTACTCCAAAAAAATCAAAAATAGGTACGTCCATTGTGCAAAAGTAATCAATGCCATGTTCATATAGTCATATTATTAATTAATCAATAGTAGCCGTATATTAGTACACAACTAAACATTACACAAATTATGTACAAGCTACTTGGTGTAGTTATGTTATTTGCCATAAATAGCATAGCTCAAACTACCGTTCCGTTAGATTTTTCAGAAGATTTATATGATATATCTTCCAATGTATCAGCGCAAGAAATAGAAAACTCTGTAACTAAATTAGTGAGTTTTGGCACGCGCAATACGATGTCAGATACAGTATCAGCCACTCGTGGAATAGGTGCAGCTCGAAGATGGATTAAAGGGAGGTTAGAAGAGATTTCGGAGGGTTGTAATAATTGCTTACAGGTTGAGTATCAACGTACTTTGGTAAAAGGAGATGAAAAAACGCGCATTAAAAATGATACTTGGGTTGTAAACGTGTTGGCTATTCAAAAAGCCATTCCTGCAACTAATCGCTATGTAATTATTTCTGGGGATATTGATTCTCGCGCTTCTGATCCTACAGATGGCATCACTGATGCACCTGGTGCAAATGATAATGCTTCAGGTATGGCGGCTGTTATAGAATCTGCACGTGTACTATCAAAATATTCGTTTCATGCCAATGTGGTGTATGTAGGTTTATCTGGCGAGGAGCAAGGGCTATTCGGTGGCAAGCATTTGGCTGCAAAAGCTGTAAAAGAGCAATGGGATATTATAGGTGTTTTAAATAATGATATGATTGGTAATATTGAAGGAGTTGATGGGGTAATTGATAATCAATCATTTAGAATATTCTCAGAACCAACACCTGTAACAGAAACGGATGAAGCTAGGCGGAAACGCAGATTTTTTGGTGGGGAGGTAGATGGTGTTTCAAGGCAGTTGGCTAGGTATGTAGATGCCATCTCTCAAAAATATATTGCTGATGTAAAACCAATGATGGTTTATAGGCTAGATCGATTCGGTAGAGGTGGCCACCATAGGCCATTTAATGATATGGGTTTTGCAGGTATCCGTATTATGGAAACCCACGAAAATTATAATCGCCAGCACCAAAATATTAGAGAAGAAAACGGGATTGAGTATGGAGATGTAATAAGTGGCGTAAATTTTAAGTACGCAGCTAAACTAACTGCTGTAAACGCCATAACCTTGGCCGCACTTGCGTGGGCGCCTCCCGCTCCTAAAGAGTTAAAAATTGGCGGTATGGTTAGCCCCGATACTCATTTGCAATGGAAAAAGTCAGAGAAAGGGTGGCTTTTAGGTTATAAAATATATTGGCGTGAAACCACAGAAGCACAATGGCAGTATTCAAGATTTGTGGGTAACGTAGATCATTATACCTTAGATAATATTGTAATAGATAATTACATGTTTGGTGTGGCCGCTGTAGGTAAAGACGGCACTGAAAGTATTGTATCTTTTCCTCTCGATTTAATAAGAAAATAAGAATCTTGATTTAATTGATATTTTCCATATAATTCTCCAACTTCGTAAAAATCATTTTTGTATGCGAATAATTATTTTTATAGCTATTATTAGTTTCGGCTCAATATCTCTTTTTGCTCAAAAGGTTAATAAAGATTCTTGGGATACGCTCGATGATTTTAAAGCTGAAGAGCCTTTTATTATAAAAAACATCATCTGGCTAGAAAAAAACCCGATTGCTACAGAGCAAAATGATACCAAAGCGCTATCAGAAAATATTATTAATTGGCTTTCAAACACAACTTATATATCAGTGATATTAGATGGCGTTTTTTTGGAAAGTTTAATGAATAACAAACGATTTAAATATGCAGAAAAGTTCAAAGTAACTTATTTGTTTGGTAAATCCTTGTACATCATTCAAAACCAAAATGCCCATAATGAAGTTAAGGCAAGTACCCGAGGCATTATAGG
Source organism: uncultured Roseivirgaceae bacterium (assembly GCA_964507315.1). Taxonomy (GTDB): domain Bacteria; phylum Bacteroidota; class Bacteroidia; order Cytophagales; family Cyclobacteriaceae; genus JAKISE01. The sequence continues at coordinate 1,501 of CAZDQR010000214.1, read as the reverse complement.
GATGATTCGAGTGTATGATGAACTGAAATTATTGGACCCTTCATTATCAAACTCTATATTAGAAAAATATAAAAGGTTAAATTCAAAAGACAAGCTTGAAAAGTTTGTTGCTGATAGACTGGCTCAGTCTTCTACCATAATTTCATATTAAGCTATTAAAAGAATGTCGAAAGAATATCAATCTGAGATTGTAATTGTAGGAGGAGGAATTGCAGGAATAACTACGGCTATTGAGCTTTTAAATTTTGATAAGAAAGTACTTATCATAGATAGAGACACGGAAGCAAATTTTGGTGGCCTAGCAAAAGAATCCTTTGGAGGTATGTTTTTTGTAGACACACCTCACCAGCGTAAATCGGGTATAAAAGATAGTCCTGAGCTTGCTTACAAGGATTGGTGCTCGGTAGCGAATTTTGGGCCGGATGATGTGTTGCCAAAGCAATGGGCTAAGGCCTATGTGTATGAGAGTACTTCTAAAGTGTATGATTGGTTAAAGCAGCAAGGAATAAGTTTTTTTCCTGTGGTGCATTGGGTAGAACGTGGGTTATTTAAACCCGGCAATTCGGTTCCACGTTTTCATATGGTTTGGGGCACAGGTGCAGAGTTAACTAAAGTGCTTAATAAAAAATTATTAAATCATCCCAAAGCAGCTGCAAACCTTACTATTAAATATGAGCATAAAGTAGAAGATTTAATTGCTTCAGAAAAGGGTGTTGTTGGCGTTAGTGGAACGAATGAATCTTCTGGAGAGAATTTTACAGCCACAGGAAAGCAAATTGTGATTGCGGCTGGTGGCATGGGTGGCAATATAGAAAAGGTAAGAGCTCATTGGTACAAACCGTGGGGTGATCCTCCTGAGGTAATTCTAAATGGAGCCCATAAATATGCCCTTGGCGACTTACACGATGCTGTAGCACAAAAAGAAGGCGCTGTTACTCATCTTGATAAAAACTGGCCTTATGCAGCAGGTGTTAATCATCCTCGCCCTCAAAAAAAAGACCATGGCCTTAGTTTAGTGCCTCCCAAATCTGCCTTATGGTTAGATTATACAGGCAAAAGGTTTGGTCCAATACCTTTAATAACAGCATTTGATACACGATGGACGGTGGAAGAAATTTGCAAGCAGGAGAAAAAGTATAGCTGGCAAGTACTCAATATGAAAATCGCTTATAAAGAATTTGCTATTTCAGGATCAGAATCTAATAAAGCTATGCGCGATAAGAGTTGGGTCGGCTTTATTAAAACTATTTTGTTTGGCAATAAAGAGCTTGTGCACGATATGGTTGATAATTGCATCGATTTTGTTACAGCTGACACCATAGAAGAGTTAGTTGTTAAAATGAATGAGCTTGCAGGTACCGATGATGTAAAACTTGAGCATGTAAAAACTGATATTGAAGCTTATGATGCACAAATTGATCGAGGGCCTAGTTATCATAATGACGACCAACTGAGACGCATTGCTCAAACTCGCCAATATAAAGGAGATAAAGTACGGACG
>CAZDQR010000213.1:0-5831 GCA_964507315.1 uncultured Roseivirgaceae bacterium | reverse complement strand
CTATGCAAATAGAGATTCATTACAGTACTTAGATGTGTATAATTTACGAGGTATTAAAACTTTATATAGAGGTACTTTTAGGCGACCTGGATTTAGCAGGGCTTGGAATATTTTTGTTCAGTTAGGAGCTACAGATGATACTTACAAAATGGAAGATGTAGCCACTATGACGCATCGCCAATTTATTAATTCGTTTTTAACATACAATCCTAACGATTCTGTTGAGTTAAAACTAGCACACTATCTAAACTTAGATATGGAGGGTGATGTGATGCGCAAATTAAAATGGGTAGGTGCCTTTAGCGAAGAACTAGTAGGTCTAAAAGAAGGAACACCTGCACAAATTCTAGAAGCTATTTTACGTAAAAAATGGACTTTGAATGCCCACGATAAAGATATGATTGTGATGTGGCATAAGTTTAATTATATAGATAAAAGTAATAATAACCGCGAAACAGAGATTCACTCTTCAATAGTTACTCAAGGTGAAAATACCACGCATACTGCTATGTCTAAAACAGTTGGTTTACCATTAGGTATTGCAACCAAGCTTATTTTAGAAGATAAAATAAAATCTAGAGGAGTGCTTATCCCTATTATTAAAGAACTTTATGAGCCTATTTTGCACGAGTTAAGCCATGATTTTGGATTCGATTTTACAGAGTCCTGCGTGCTAACTCCTTCTGTTTAGGTATAAAAGGTATTGGGATCTAATTATTAGATCCCAATACCTTTTACAATTAGTCGTTTTTTAATGTATTCCAGTTACCATCTGCTTGGGATAGTAATTTAGCCTCATCGGCATTCCAAGGAACAATGGTATTCATTGGCTTTCCTTCATACAAATCGTTGAAGAATAAATACAACTTGCCATCAACAATTTTAAATGTTTCAGGATTAGTAGGTACTTTTTTGTTTTTAGCTGCAACGGCATACGCGCAATATCCATCATATTGAGGTAAATAATTACTTGGCTGCTTTACAAAGGCTTTTTTGTTCGCTTCACTAGAAAAATAAAAATGACTTCCTTGATAGGTGGTAGAAACCTTTGAGGTGCCTTTAACTGCTTTTCCTTTTGTAAAATAGCTTACCACATCATATCCATCAATGGCAACATTGTTTTCGTTATGAAAAACTTTTTGTGCTTGTGTATTCATACTGCTTCCGATTAGAGTTAATACTAATAATGTTAAATAGATTTTTTTCATTTTTTATTTGTTTAAATTAATTATAATGCAAGTATATTGCATATTATTAGAACTATGGGTGTTAAATAATTCATAAAAATTAACAATTAGTACAAATGGATGTATTAAGTAGTATGTTTTCTTTGGTAAGATTAAGTAGTACAATCTACTTTAGGTCAGATTTTGCGGCACCTTGGGGTATGCAAGCATCGGATGGGGATTTTGCACAGTTTCATATGGTAGCGGCTGGCAAGGCGCTTATAACTTTTGAAGATGGAAAGGAAATAAAGTTGAATGCTGGCGATATGATTTTACTGCCTCATGGAACAGCCCATATCATATCAGACCAAAGTCGCTCACGGGTAATAGATGGCGCACAGGTTGTTGGCGCAGTTCAAAAAGGAGACTCTCCTTTTACGATTGGTACTGATACAGCTACTTTAATCTGTGGGCATTTTCAATTTGATAAAGACCTTGAACACCCTTTTATTAAATCTTTACCTCGTGCCATTTATATTTCAGATTTAGAACACAGAGAAGCTGCCTGGTTCGAATCGGTGTATAATTTAATCATGAATGAATCACAAAATGGGTTAGCAGGCTCTTCTGTAATTATGACTAGGTTAGCGGAAATAATGCTAATGCATATATTAAGAGTATATATTAGAAGAGAGCAAGACAATAATCCATTTTATGCTGCCATAAACGATACTCAATTAAGCCAATCGTTAAGCCAAATACATAACTCCCCTGAATACCAATGGAGCTTAATAAGTTTAGCGAAAGAAGCAGGGATGTCTAGAACCTTATTTGCCACCAAATTCAAATCAATGGTGGGCACAACTCCTATGGAGTATCTCGCCCAATGGCGAATACTAAAAGCAAAAGAGTTATTGATAAAAACACATAAGCCTATTTCGCTGGTTGCCGAGCAAGTTGGATATTCATCAGAAGCATCGTTTAATAGAGCTTTTAAAAGATTGGTGAATACAACTCCTTTGGTATTTAGAAAATCTGCTTAGCTTAATTTCTGCTAGCTTCAAACTCTTTGTCAATCAAAAGGTCGTTTCCTTCAGCTGCGTCTACCGCAAGCTCATCGCATCGTTCATTTTCGATATTGCCCGCGTGGCCTTTTACCCATTTAAAAGTGAGGTTAAACCTTTTTTGAAGTGGAAGTAAGCGTTTCCATAAATCTACATTTTTCTTATCCTTAAAATTTTTCTTTACCCAGCCTTTAAGCCAGCCTTTATTAATGGCATCAACTACATATTTGGAATCGGAATAGATGGTAATAGGGTGTTCGTTCGTATTCAAAGCCTCTAGTCCTGCAATTACAGCTAAGAGCTCCATTCGGTTATTGGTGGTCATTCTAAACCCTTGGCTCAGCTCCTTTCTGTGTTTACCAAATAAGAGCACTGTGCCATATCCTCCATTGCCAGGGTTGCCCTTGGCAGCCCCATCGGTGTAGAGTTTTATCATATAGTATGCAGGTTTGTAAGGATAAGTTTAACCGCTATAGATAATAGAATAATTCCGAATACTCGTCTTAAAATCCCAAAGCCAGAAGCACCAATTTTCTTTTCGAGCCAAGTAGAAGTTTTTAAAACGATATAGACAAAAATGAGATTGATAATTATTCCTGCGATGATATTTTCAGTAGCAAACTCTACTCGTAAAGTTAAAATCGTTGTAAGTGTACCCGCACCCGCAATAAGCGGAAAAGCAATAGGAACAATAGAGGCGCCATCAACTTCATCTGGATGATATTTAAAAAGCGTTATACCTAATATCATTTCAATGGCGATGATAAACATTATAATACCACCTGCAATGGCAAAAGATTCTAGATTAAGCCCAAATAAACCAAGTATTGATTGGCCTAAAAACAAAAACATAATCATTAAAACACCTGCAACCAAGGTGGCTTTTCCAGAATAAATTTTACCTGCTTTTTTACGTAAATCAATAACCACAGGCACAGAGCCAATAATATCAATTACTGAAAATAGAATGAGTGTTACCGATAGTATTTGTTTAAAATCGAATTGCATTTCTTTTAATTTTGCGCAAAAATACTAGATTATTTGTATTCTACAATCCTTAGTTTGTTACTAAATAATTAACAGCTAGTTCATAACCTTTTAAGCCTAATCCAGAAATTACACCTTTGCACTTTCCTGTTAAATAACTGTGGTGCCGATACTCTTCACGTGCATAAATATTTGATATGTGTACTTCTACTACTGGAGCATTTATTGCAGAAACCGCATCTCCTAAACCAACAGATGTGTGCGTATAGGCAGCTGCATTTAAGATAATTCCATCGCTGTCTGTACCCATTTTTTGAACCTCACCAATAAGCTCGCCTTCTACATTAGATTGAAAATAACTAAAGTGTATTTTAGGAAATTTTTCCTTCAGTATTTCAAAGTATTGTTCGAACGTTTGTGAGCCATATACATCTGGCTCTCTTGTACCGAGTAAATTAAGGTTGGGGCCATTTATGATTGCAATATGCATTGGTAACTAGTTTAGTTGTTTATTTGTTGAGGTGTTTGCTATCCTTACAGGCTCAACGGCTAACAAATAAACGAATAAACCAACACACCTCCATAAAATGACTTGGGATTTATTAATCACACAGTTTAAACATTACTTAAAGTTAGAACGGGCTTTGGCGGATAATTCTATTCAAGCCTATGTAAGAGATATTATTAAGTTGCAACAGTTTGCGGAGCAAGAGGAAGTGCAAATTGCTCCATTAGAAATTACGCAGGCTCATGTTACAGATTTTATTCAGTTGATAAATGAATTGGGTATGTCGGCCTTTAGTCAGGCCAGAATCATTAGTGGAATTAAGGCATTTTATAAATACTTGCTGTTTGAAGGAGAAATAACAATTGATCCCACTCAATTAATTGAATCACCTCGACTAGGAAGGAAGTTGCCTGATACGCTCGATTTGCATGAAATTGATAATTTAATGGGCGTTATCGATCATTCTAAACCCGAAGGGCCTAGAAATAGAGCAATTATAGAAACGCTTTATAGCTGCGGTCTTCGCGTATCGGAGCTTATTAGCTTACGACTTAGTAATTTATATTTTGAGGCAGGATATATTCGAGTAATTGGCAAAGGCGATAAGGAGCGATTAGTACCCATTGGAAGGGAAGCGATTAAATATATTGATATCTATCGAAAAGAAAGCAGGGTGCATATTACTATTAAACCTGGCAACGAAGATTATGTGTTTTTAAATAGGAGGGGAGCGATGCTGAGCCGTGTAATGATTTTTACCATTATAAAAAACCTTGCTAAAGTGGCAGGTATCAAAAAAAGTATTAGCCCCCATACCTTTCGGCATTCATTTGCCACGCATTTAATTGAAGGTGGAGCAGATTTAAGGGCGGTGCAGGAAATGCTTGGCCATGAATCAATTACCACTACCGAAATCTATACTCACTTAGATCGTGCTTATTTGCAGCAAGTAATCCAAGATTTTCACCCTAGAAGTTAATTGAGTATTCATTCCCAATCTTGGGTAAATCTGTGCTTTCTTTGTGTGAAATTATAGCATCGTGTACAAATTACTGATTCGCCCCTTCTTTTTTCTTTTTAGTGCCGAAAAAGCGCATAATTTATCAATGGCTTTGCTCAAAATGGCTCTGGCAATACCGGGAGTAACTTTTGTTTTTAAACTCCTTTTTAAAGTGGATAGTCCTAAGTTAAAAAGGAAAGTGCTGGGTTTTACTTTTGATAACCCTGTGGGTTTAGCTGCTGGGTTTGATAAAGACGCTAATTATGTACAAGAGCTTAGCCATCTTGGGTTTGGTTTTATCGAAATTGGCACACTAACGCCAAAACCTCAGCCTGGCAATCCAAAACCTCGATTATTTAGATTAAAGGGCGATCAAGCATTATTAAACCGAATGGGGTTTAATAATGGAGGAGTACAAGACGCTGTGGAACGATTAAAGAAACTAAATCCCAATGTGATTATTGGAGGCAATATTGGTAAAAACAAAGTTACGCCCAACGAGGATGCCGCACACGATTATTTAATTGCTTTCGAGGCTTTATTTAACGTGGTGGATTATTTTGTTGTAAACGTAAGTTCACCTAATACCCCAAACCTGCGTGCCTTACAGGATAAGGAACCGCTTAAAAAATTATTAGAACAGTTGCAATTGGCAAATAATAATAAAAAGAAGCCGAAGCCAATTCTATTAAAAATTGCTCCGGATTTAACTACGGAACAAATTGATGACATTGTAGAAATTGTAAAATCAACTAAATTGGCAGGGGTAGTAGCCACTAACACAACTATAAGCAGAGGAGAGCTTGAGCAAACTAAAGAACAAGCATTGGACTTAGGCAACGGAGGGGTGAGTGGTGCTCCTTTAACGCAACATGCAACGCAAATAATTAAAACATTGCGTACTAAATTGGGCAGTGAGCCTGTTATAATTGGTGTTGGAGGCATTATGTCGCCACAAGATGCCCAAGATAAATTAAAGGCTGGGGCAGATTTGGTTCAAATTTTTACCGGCTTTATTTATAATGGCCCTTCTTTTATAAAAAACATTAATAAGCACTTGATTAAAGTGGGTTAAATTATAAACCTTGCTCTCTTTGGCTTAGTTT
>CAZDQR010000212.1:0-5906 GCA_964507315.1 uncultured Roseivirgaceae bacterium | reverse complement strand
CAGAGTAATAGGCAACCAGTGCACCATTTTGATAGTAATAGGCTTCTGGGTAAGTTATAGGTCTGCCAGAGTTATAAACCCAATTGAAGGATACACTCCATAACCGAGCAAGAATATAATCGCCAGAAACTGAAAGACTGTGTGGGATATCATAATTAGAAGGGTATTTACTGCCGTTGTTAATCTTATCTTCTTCAAATTCACTATCCATTACATTAAAAGAACGTGAAAAAGTATAGGAAAGCCAACCAGTTAACTTACCCTCCTTTTTAGTGAGTTGGAATTCATGACCATATGCTCTATTAGAACCTGATACTAATTGTGTTTCTATTATCGAATTATCATATAATACTGCTCCGTTTTTAAAATCAGGTAAGTTATTGATGTACCTATAAAAGAATTCATAGCTTAATTCTATCGACCTTTTTTTGATTTTTTTAAATAAGCCAATAGCCATTTGATCTGCAATCTGAGGCTTGAGACTTGAATTACTGTACTTCCATATATTTACTGGCGATACCGAAGCAGTATTAGACATTAAGTGTAAGTATTGTCGCGAGCGACCTGCATTAAATTTAAGATCAAGGCTACTACTAATTTTGTAATTGAAAAAAAATCGTGGCTCCAACCCTCCATACGACACTATTGATTCACCTGCCGTATATGTTAAGGTATCAATTATTGTTGAGTTCCTTTTTGGCATATTGGGTTCAAAAATGTACTCCGTACCAGGGCCTAGCAATGCAAAGTAAGAGTACCTTAAGCCTAGGTTTAAGGTGATTTTCTTAGATAATTTATACTCATCACCTATAAATAAAGCCGATTCAACACCTGTTTCTTTCGGGATTTGCGTTTCAGAAGTTTCAGAAGGATTAGTTATAAAAATATTACCCGGATCGATAGTAGTTAGGTTACTCTCAAAACCTGCACTTATCTAATGATTAGCTATTTTTGATGACGAAAGATATCCTTTAGCAGAAACAGTAGAAATGCTATTTCTAACAAATTTGCGCTGTAAGGTATCCTCTGAGTTAATGGTTGAAAAGTAATTGCTATAGGTAAGGTCAAAATTTCCATGAAGATTATCAGATAATTCTTGAACCCATTTAGCAGATGCTAATTGATTGCCGTAGGTAATGCTTTCTCCTTCTGGCAATGTAAACTCATCATAACTGGTAAATCCATTCATTGATAAAGTTCCCTTCTCGGACAAAGAGTAGGCTAGCTTTATATTGGCATCATAAAAACCGCCTTGACTTTTTTGAATATCAGGATTTGAGAAACTATCTAGAAAGCGATTTATATAAGACACTCTTCCTCCAAACACAATACTTAATTTTTCGGTAATAGGGCCTTCTAAAGAAATTCTGCTAGAAATTAATCCGATGGCCGCTTCTCCATTCCAATTTTTAGTTTTGCCATCTTTCAATTTTATGTCCATCACAGAAGAGACCCTGCCACCATACCTAGGAGGCATTGTTCCTTTAAAGATGGTAAGGCTTTCTACAACTCCAGAATTGAATACCGAAAACAAACCAAAAAGATGAGAAGAGTTATAAAGTGGAGTGCTTTCTAAAAATATTAAATTTTGCCCAAAGCCTCCTCCTCTCACCGAATATCCATTAGCTCCTTCACCAGCAACAACACCTGGCAAAAGGCTAATAGTTTTAACAATGTCTTTTTCGCCCATTAACGAGGGTACATATTCAATGCTTTCTGCTTTCAAAACATCTTTACTCATTTGCCCCTCACTAGCATCAGCATCTATTTTAGCACCTAAAATTGTTACTTCATCCAACCTATTTCTTGAACTTAATAGAGCAATGTCCATCTTGCCTGACGACTGTAGAATAATATTTGGTTTTTCTTTACGATAGCCCAAACTACTTACCTCTAAGGTATGTTCGCCAACAGGAAGAGACATTTCATAAAATCCTTTAGAATTTGTAGCAGTGCCTTTTTCCAATGCTTTACTATAGATTGTGGCTCCTACAAGAGGTGCTTTATTTTCTACATTAAAAATGTTTCCGCTAATAATCGCCTCTTTTAAATTTAGTTTTGCGCGGCCAACTGTTATTCTTTGTATTAGTTCTCCTGTACCCGTTCGCTCTTCAATTACTTGGCCATCTTTTAGCTCTTTAATTAAAACAAAACTATTGCTGCTGTATACAATGCAAGTAAGACCAATATTATACAGCAAGTCATCTAGTAGATCTTTAAGGTTGCTTGCAGAATAATGGCTGTTAGCGGTATTGTTTCCAATCCACTCTGGCAAATAATATATCCTTATTTTATTATCTAGCTCAATTATATGAATAGCGGAATCAAGGCGTACATTATTAAAATCATACTCATAACTCTCTTGAGAATAAACTTCTTGTGATAAGACGAGGAAGAATAAAGTTAAAACAGCGATATTTTTGATGACACGCATTGCACCAAAAATAAGGTGATAATGGATAATTCTACACTAAATTGATTATAATTTTTTTTGCAAAATGTATATGATAATTATACAGTTTATTTGTTGAGTACGATCGTTGTAAATAATGCTTACAAAAGTTTGAAATTAGACGATAGCTCTGCACAAAGCATTGATTTTATTTTACTGCTTCTACACAGATCTAGCTTCAAGAAATGAATTAAGTTGTTAACAGGTGAAACCTATTGAGTTTACAGAATGCTTACAATAGTTTTAATAGCCTCTAAAATATTCTGCTTTTTCTACCAAATATTCTACTTTATTACCGTCTTCTGTTTTAAACTTAGTTTTCAAGGTTTCTCTGCTATGAAGTTTTTGACGAAACACCTCTAAATGTAAATGAGGCCCTGTACTCCAACCAACATTTCCACTATATCCAATTATTTGGTTTTGACTTACAGTATCTCCAACATTTACAATTGACCCGTTTTTATTTATGTGGGCATATTCTGCAAAGGTTCCATCGGAATGATAAATAACGATAAAATTATTATACTTTTTACATTCTTCTTTGCTGCAATTCTTACTATTCTTTTCAACAACTTTAATAACAAGACCGTCTCTAATGGCTGAAATTTTGGTGCCTACCTGCATTGTAAAGTCAAGTGCATTTTTATTCTGATGAGAAAAACTGCCATTATAACCTTGATAAACTTTAAATGAATTCGATTTAGTAAATGGCAGACTGTATATAAAAGTACTGTCATATTTATCTTCAACATGATTCCCAAAGTTTGTCCAATATTTATATGAGAACTTATACTCTTTCCCTTTCTTAGAAACTATCAATTTTGTTAAAAGCTGTCTATTTTTAAGAGGTGAGGCTATATAAATATTATTATTTCCTCCACTTACCTTTAAATTTGAAAGCTCAAAACTAATTTTTATGCTCATTGGGCATAACTCTTGGTTATCCACATAAATATCATATCCATTTTCAACTTGCTCATAATAGATTTCCAAGTTTTGTTTCGCATCGCAGACTGAGGTCATTAAAACTATTGCTAGCAAAGGGTATAATTTCATCGGGATTAATCTATGTAAGGTGTTTCAAGTTGCAAACACTTCTTTTTGTAAATGTTTGCAATTGTTTAAAATACAATAATAAAAATTTATCAATTGCTCTTACCCCTCAAATAATGCCAGTAACTGCTTTATCTCGTCTGCCTTGCTATGCTCATCGAGTTTTTCGAAACTGATAATGAGGTTGCGTAACACCCGTATAATTATATCTGCATGGGTACAGGCTTCATAATATTTGGGATGTGGATTAATGTTTATCTGACCCAAATAATGGTCTATATCCTGCTTGGTAAATATTAAGCCACGGTTAAATGCATTAATATAAAATTGAGTGGTGTCATCTTCAGGACGATAAGTTATTATAAAAAAATTAGGCAAATTAACTCCATACACGGGCATATTAAGTTTTTGGGCTATTAGCATATAAATAACACTTAATGCAATAGGGTTACCCCGTTTTGATTCTAACACCGAATTAATCATTGAATTAGCAGGAGAATGAAAATGTGCTGTATTTGCCCTAAACCTTAACTTGCTAAATAATACATTACTAATTGCTTTTACCTGATCATAAGGGTGCGCTTCTGGCTCATAAAGCGGCCACACTTCGTAATATAATTGCTCAAAATCTTGCGTTATTTTCTCTAATGTTAAATCGGGGTATTGGTAGGTTGCAATTAGCCACATACCCATTAGCAAGTCGTCAGAATCGTTAAGTTTCCAATCCTGCAATCTATCTTTTAGTAATTTAAATTGTAGTGTATGAACAATTTCTTCAATTCGTTCTTGAACCGAAGCATCAAAACTGGCGCCCCACTCCTCTTCTAAAAAAGGAATAACTTCATTGCCCATCGAGAAGATCTTTTCTTCGATTTGTAGTCGAAGCTCATCATCTTCAAGTAGCGAAACCAGTGCTTTAAGTTCTTTAGAATCCATTGATTAGGTTTGAATTACACCTACATTAAATGGTTTTTCAATTGGCGCATTATTGGCGGCTTCAATCCCCATCGAAATCAGCTTTCTAGTCTCTAGAGGATCTATAACACCATCAACCCAAAGTCTTGCTGCAGCATAGTATGGGCTTAATTGTTCGTTATAACGGTTGGCAATTTTATCTAATTGCTTATTTTTCTCCTCTTCCGTTAATTCTTCGCCCTTTGCTTTGGCTGAGGAAATTTTAATTTGCAATAATGTATTTGCTGCTGCCGCTCCACTCATTACGGCCATTTGTGCCGAAGGCCAAGAGTAAATAAGCCTTGGGTCATAGGCCTTGCCGCACATAGCATAATTACCCGCCCCGTAAGAATTACCCAATATTATAGTAAACTTAGGCACCACAGAATTTGCCATCGCATTCACCATTTTTGCTCCATCTTTAATAATGCCTCCGTGTTCAGCCATACTACCAACCATAAAACCACTTACATCTTGCAAAAACACCAACGGAATTTTACGCTGATTGCAGTTCATAATAAAACGGGCTGCTTTATCGGCTGAGTCGGAATAGATTACTCCACCCATTTGCATCTCACCTTTCTTAGTTTTAACCACTTTGCGCTGGTTTGCAATTATACCAACTGCCCAACCATCAACTCTTGCGGTTCCGCAAACGAGTGTTTTCCCATATTCGCCTTTGTACTCCACAAAATCAGAATCATCCACTAATCGGTTGATAATATCTTTCATTTCATAAGGCTTGGTTCTATCAGATGGAAAAAGCCCATAGATTTCGGAGGCATCCAGTTTGGGCTCTTGTGGTTTTACCCTATTAAACCCAGCATCATTGGCCTTGCCAATTTTAGAAAAAATATCTTTAATATAATCTAAGGCAGCTTCATCATTCGGGAATTTATTATCAGTTACGCCCGATATTTCGCAATGTGTGGTTGCACCGCCTAATGTTTCGTTATCAATAGTTTCTCCAATAGCTGATTTTACCAAGTAAGAACCCGCTAAAAATATGGAGCCTGTTTTATCTACAATTAAGGCTTCATCACTCATAATAGGCAAATAAGCTCCGCCTGCTACGCAGCTACCCATAATGGCAGCTACTTGAATAATTCCCATAGATGACATTACGGCATTATTCCGAAACTGACGTCCAAAGTGCTCCTTATCAGGAAAAATCTCATCTTGCATGGGTAAAAAAACACCTGCTGAATCAACTAAATAAATAATGGGTAATTTGTTTTCGATGGACACTTCTTGCGCCCTCATATTTTTTTTAGCAGTAATTGGGAACCAAGCACCAGCCTTTACAGTAGCATCATTGGCTACAATAACACATTGCCTACCACTCACATAGCCAATGCCAGTAACTACCCCACCCGAAGGGCAACCGCCAACATCTTGGTACATTTCATCTCCTGCAAATGCTGCTATTTCAAGAAATTCAGACTTA
>CAZDQR010000211.1:0-5917 GCA_964507315.1 uncultured Roseivirgaceae bacterium | reverse complement strand
CATCTAAGTTTAGTAGAAACTTTACGGTAGGCAACAGGCTAGCTAAAGGTGAAAGCATTCAAGAAATCATTCTTTCTATGAACGAGGTAGCCGAAGGAGTAAATACTGTTAAAATAGTGAAGAAATTTGCAGAGCATTATGGTTTTAGAGCTCCAATTACAGAAACCCTGTTCAAAATACTTGATGGCACAAAATCTGTAGAAGATGGCCTTACTTACCTAATGAAAATACCACTTAATGTAGATATTGATTTTATGTAAATCTTACCTTTTCATGGCTTCTAACCTTTTTAAAAGTGGAGGATGTGAATAGTGAAAGAATACATAGGTAGGATGTGGCTGCAAATTACTTAAATTATCAGTTGATAACTTTTTAAGTGCCAAAGGCAAATCAGTGGCATTTGTTGTATCGATAGCAAACTTATCAGCTTCATATTCGTTTTTGCGGCTTACCACATTAGTTAGAATACTTGTAATAAACGAAATTTGCGTATAAAGCATTGTAAAAGCAATTAAGTTTAAGTGCAATTCTAGGCTGTTGGCACCTAAAGCAATCGATAAGTTTTCGTTAAAAATAAAGAGTGACATAATATATAGCATTGCCCCAGTTTGCAAAACAGAAGACACCAAACTGCCAATTATATGTTTCTTTTTATAGTGCCCTACTTCATGGGCAAAAATGGCAACCAACTCCTCAATTGAGTGGTTTTCGATAAGTGTATCATATAAAACCACTTTTTTACTTTTGCCGAAACCAGAGAAAAATGCATTGGCCTTACTAGATCGTTTAGAGCCATCAATCACAAAAATATTAGTGAGTGGGAAATCAACTTTTTTGCTATACTCTTCTATTGCCAATCGCAACTCACCTTCCTTTAAAGGAGTTAGTTTATTAAATAGAGGCATTATGAGTGTGGTGTAAAACATATTCATAAAAAGCATAAAAACAGTAATCACAGCCCAAAACACCCACCAAAACTGCGTTGATAATGCTGTTAACAAGAAAAGTAGTACATATAACAAAAGCCCACCAAGCAACGCCCCAAGCGCATATCCTTTAAATTTATCAAGGATAAATAGTTTGGGTGTAGTTTTATTAAACCCAAATTTTTCTTCTATTACAAAAGTGCTGTATAATTGAAAAGGGATGCTAGTTACATCAGAGGCAATAAATAATACTCCAAAAAATGCAAGTGCTCTAAAACTATCATTTTGAATGAGTGGCAGCAATAATCCATTTAACCAGCCAAAACCACCTAAAGTAAGAAATACAAGGGATGCTAAAAAGCTAATTCCACCAGAAATAAAGCCAAATCGAGTTTGCACGGCTTGGTATTTCATCGATTCTTCGTATTTCTTATCTTCATAAATCCCTTCAGCCTCTTTAGGTAATGGATTTTCACCTTCTTTAAGGTTTAAAATTTCTAATACAATATCGAACCCATAGTTGGCGATGGATAAAACGATTAAAATTAGTAAAACAGTTTGTGGTGTCATTTCGAGTATTTTAAGTGCGCAAAAGTAATAAACATTGCTTAATGACTAGGTCTATTATAGTTTAGCAGTATGATTAAATGGATGCTCATCGTTACCCTTCATATGTTGTTTTTTGCTAACACCGGATTAAGTGCGCAAGGCGATTTACAAATAGCCAAGCTAAAATATGCTGGAGGTGGCGATTGGTACGCCAATAAAACGGCTCTCCCTAACCTAATTAGCTTTTGCAACGAAAATTTACATACCAAAATCAACCCAGAAGAAGCTATTATAGAAGCGGGCAGTAAATTTATTTTTAACTATCCCTATGTGTATATGACGGGGCATGGAAATGTAGTTTTCACAAAACAAGAAGCTGAAAACTTACGAAGTTATTTAATTGGAGGTGGTTTTTTACACATAGATGACAATTATGGGATGGATAAGTTTGTTCGATTAGAAATGAAAAAGGTTTTTCCAGAACTTGATTTCGTAGAACTTCCCTTTACCCACCCTATTTATCACCAAACGTATGATTTTGAAAATGGATTACCCAAAATACACGAGCACGATGGCAAGCCTGCGCAAGGAGTTGGTTTAATATTCGAAGGCAGGCTCGTTTGCTATTATACGTATGAAACAGATTTAGGAAATGGATGGGAAGACCAACAAATTTATAACGACCCACAAGCACTACGAATACTAGCTTTACAGATGGGCGCAAACATTATCAGTTTTTGCTTTACGCAAGAATAGTTTACTACCAAACATATAATTTTACCAAGTGAGGTTTTAAATTGTTTTGAAAACTCTGCTAATGTATCTATTTTGGATGCTTTGTTTAAATACATAACATAATAATGGCATCAAGAGGAAAATTTAGTGGTAGAATTGGATTTATTGCTGCAGCTGCAGGATCTGCTGTAGGTCTTGGTAATATCTGGCGATTTCCTTACGAAACAGGTGAAAATGGAGGAGCAGCCTTCTTACTTATTTACTTAATATGTATGGTACTTATTGGGTTCCCTGTTATGGTTGGAGAAATTTCCATTGGCAGAAACACCCAGTTAAATGCCTTTGGTGCATATAAAAAAATTGGCGGAGCAAAATGGGGGCTACTAGGTTATTGGGGAATTCTTTCTGCGGTAATGTTTTTATCTGTCTATAATGTAATTGCAGGTTGGGCATTTGCCTATTTTGTACAAATGATAAACGGTACATTATCTGCGACTCAAAATTTCGGAGAACATTTTACTAGCCAAATAGCAGACGTAAGCGACTTGTTTTTCTACTCCTTAGGGTTTATGATCCTCACTGCCGTAATCGTTTCCAGAGGCATTAAAAAGGGCATTGAGTCGGCTTCAAGAATATTAATGCCAGCACTGTTTATTATGTTAATTGGTCTTATTGGCTATAGCTTCACATTGGATAACGCTATGGAGGGCATAAAGTATTACCTCATCCCCGATTTAGGTGCCATAACTTTTGCTACTGTTTATAATGCATTGGGGCAAGCATTCTTTTCTTTATCACTAGGTATGGCCGCATTAGTTACATATGGTTCTTACATAAGCAAGCAAGAAAACATTGTTACATCTGCAGCTTTAGTTACAGTTACAGATACCACCGTTGCATTTTTAGCTGGTTTATTGATATTCCCATTAGTATTTTCTCAAGGGCTCTCTCCAAGTGAAGGTCCTGGATTAGTATTTGTGGTTCTTCCTGGCATATTTGCAAGTTTAGGTGCTTTAGGGCCAATTATTGGAGCTGCTTTCTTTTTACTACTTTGCTTTGCAGCACTCACTTCAACCATTTCATTATTAGAAATACCTGTTACCTACTTGGTAGATGAAAAAGGATATTCTCGAACTAAGGTGGTAATTTTTACAGCATTATTAGTCTTTGTTCTTGGCATACCAAGCATGCTTTCGCAGGGTGCTGTTGATATGTTTAGCAACTTTGCTCATTACGAAGGAATGACAAAAACCGTACTTGACGTAGTATTTGATATATTTAGCGATGTTGGACTTCCTTTAGGCGGGTTTTTAATGACTATTTTTATTGCCACCAAGTGGAAGAAAGCTAACTTTAATAAAGAATTAGCTGTAGGCAACGAAGGCTATATGGGATCCTTTATGCAAAAATACTTAAACTTTGCCCTTACCATTTTTGCCCCTATTTTCTTAGGGTTAATGTTTGTAATTACGATTTTAAAGAAATTTTTTGAAGTGAATATATTTTAAACTGCTTCATCTATTCCAAGCGATATCCTCATGTAGCTTATTGTAATATTACAATAAGCTACACAGTATCAAAAAGCATCATACCCAAAGCTCATATTGAGCAATAATCATTAAGATATAAGGCTACAACTAAAACCTAGAAATTCCTTTATAGACAGTAGATTCTGCTAAAGAAACAATCATCCCCTGGTAGGTAATACGTTCACCAAATGAACCCGACATATCCACACGGGCATTGCCATCTGCAGAAACTCTAAAAATCATAGTTACAACGCCACCTACTTGTTGCATTACGGTAACATTTATGGTAAATCCTAGTCCTTTCTTATTATCGGTGACTTCCATAGTAGAAACAGTTCCATCTAATGTAACACCTCCTACCCCATTCCAACCAACTAACTGATCAAAAGCCAACTGTATGGTAGAATTTTTACCCTCAAAGCCTACAAAATTTGTAGATCTATTTAATATAAATGATTTCCCACTTTTATCATATAAGGTATTTGCTTCCAACACAAAAGCTTGGCTAGCTACAAGTGTTTTGTAAAATTGATTGGAGATTGAATCTTTTGTAAATTTTACTGCTTTTTTTTCAGCCTTTTCTTGCTTCCGCTCTTCTTTGGCTGTTTGTCCAAAGGATTGAGATAAAATTACTGTACAAAAAAGTACAATTAGTAGGAGTGAATATTTCTTCATTTGCTTTTTAAATTATAACTTTCAAAAGCAAATATAATTAATCTATAATGAAGCATATTGTAATACTTACAGGAGCTGGTGTTAGTGCAGAAAGTGGCATTGCTACTTTTAGAGATTCTGGTGGCTTATGGGAAGGATATAATGTAATGGATGTGGCAACTCCTGAAGCTTGGGAAGCCAACCCTAGCTTAGTACTCAATTTTTATAATATGCGCAGAAAAGATGCACTAAAAGCAAAACCCAATAAAGCACATACGTTATTGGTTGAGTTGGAAAAACATTTTAAGGTCAATATTATCACTCAAAATGTGGATGACTTGCATGAGCGTGCAGGTTCATCCCGAGTATTGCATTTACATGGTGAGCTCTCAAAAGCTAGAAGCTCAGCTAATGATAAACTCATATATCCCATTAAAGCCAATGGGTTAATCCTTGCCGATTATTGTGCTTTGGGGTCTCGATTAAGGCCACATATTGTATGGTTTTGCGAAGAAGTACCAGAAATCATTAATGCGGTTGAAGTAGTTCAGAAAGCAGATGTTTTAGTAATAATTGGCACCTCTATGGTTGTGTACCCTGCAGCAGGCCTCATTAATTATTGCCAGCCCAATATCCCTATATATTTTATAGACCCAGGAGAACCTGATATGCCTAAGAATAAGCACATTAATTTTATCAACAAAAAAGCTACAGTGGGCATGGAAGAACTACTAGAATTACTAACTTCTACCCCTTAATACCGGGAAAGACCGTGCCCAATACTTGAAAGAAAAACAAGGATACATGATCTACCTTTTTCATTCTGCAAACAATGATAGCACCGTATAAAGTAGATAAAAACACTTCGCTCAATTGCTCAGAATTAACACTTAATGTAGATTGTTTTTTAAAAACTACTTCAAGCATTTGTTGCTCTACTAATTGATCGAACGATATTATTTCATACTTATGGTTATCAAGTTCCGGAAAAAATAATACACGTTCAGCAGGTTTAACTGCAATAGGGCTTACATACACTGTAGAATTAGTAAAGTACCGAACCAATCCTAACATCATTGAAGGGCGGACTATGTACTCTGAAGCAAAATGCTGAACAATACAATTTAATGCAGACAAGCCTTCTTTCTTAGATTCAGAAATTTTAATTATTAACTGTAGCGTTAAAACACTTTTGTAATAAAGTAACAAATCTACCTTTGATGTAAAATATTTAAAAAAAGTTACTTTGCTAATTCCAACATGTTTGCAAATCTCCACCACCTGGATATCGGTAAAATTTCTGCGTTCAGCTTCATTCAACACATATTTTAGTGCTTTAAACTTTATTTGGGCAGCATTACGTTCTCGTTTAGTGTACATTTTCTTTACTTAAGTAAACAAATATAGTGTTTTCAGTGTAACCTATTTTTCGTAGCTTCAAGCCTTTAAATATACCCTATGAAAAAAATATCAATAGAGATAATCACTTAGCTACATAATATAATCTTTGTAAATTGCATATCT
>CAZDQR010000210.1:0-5945 GCA_964507315.1 uncultured Roseivirgaceae bacterium | reverse complement strand
ATAATCGATGCCTTTTCAATTACATTGGCATTAAGGTAGTACCCAACCATGGCAGGTGGTGTATTTGCTTCTAAGTCAATTTTATCAATGCTTAATGCATACACCGTAAAAATATAAGCATGCGGGTTATCACCTTCGGGAGGGCAAGCACCACCAAAACCTGTAGCACCAAACGAAGTAATACTTTGAATACTGCCTGATGGAGCTAGGTTACTTCCTGAATTGCCTGTGTTTGCTTTTAACTCGTTGATATCTGCTGGAATGTTAAACATAACCCAATGCCACCAACCACTGCCCGTTGGGGCATCTGGGTCGTACACGGTAATTGCAAAGCTTTTAGTGCCTTCCGGAGCATTTTGCCAAGCTAATTGAGGGGAGATATTATCTCCAGAACAACCAAATCCTGTAAATACTTGGGCATTGGTTAATTGGCCTTGCAAGTCGGTACTTGTAAGTGTAAACTGTTGCGCAAATAAATTTCCGGAGAGCAAGCTCAGCACTATAATTGAATAGAGAATTTTCATTTGAGTATATTTAGAAATATTTAACTATGCTAATTTAAGATTTAGAAATTTAATTATGAATTAAAAGTTGAATGAACAGCTAGAATGATATCTAAAATCAATCATAAGGAATTAGAAACTGCTAAGGAAATCCACAAGATATTTCAAGCATCTTATCTTGTAGAAGCTAAATTATTAAAGGCTCAAAATTTTCCGCCTCTAAAGAGGACAGTTTCTGACATAGCATCAAGTACTACGGAGTTCTATGCGATTAGGAAGAATGATGCATTGGCAGGTTTAATTGAAGTTGACTCGGAAGGTGATTGTACGGATATTAATAGTTTGGTTGTTCACCCCTCTTATTTTCGCAAAGGTGTAGCAAAGAAGTTAATGGGGTTTATTTTGGCTTCAAAAAATGCTAGTCTATTTACAGTAGAAACCGGAGTGGAAAACAAACCCGCTATTGCATTATATAAGGGGTTAGGCTTTAGAAAAGAAAAAGAGTGGGATACTTCTTTCGGAATTAGAAAAATAAAGCTCATAAAAAAAGGGATTCTCGTTTAAACTGAAGAACCCCTTTTTAACAGTGTGTAAGTTATTATTATAAACTCTTTAACTCCCCTGGCACTTCGCCAGAAAGAGAGTTCAAGAATGTAACAATAGATTTCACCTCTTCATCACTTAAGTCTTTATTAAGCTGAAGTTTCGCCATAATTTTAACTGATTCGCCTAAGTCTTGTACGCTTCCATCGTGGAAATATGGAGCAGTACCTGCCACATTTCGTAGTGAAGGCACTTTAAACATGTATTTATCGGCTTCGTTTTTAGTTACTTCAAATCTACCTTCGTCAATATTTTTGCTTTTTGTGAGCTCCCAGTAGTTACCAAAGGTTCCAAATTTTTGGTACATATTGCCACCCAATAAATTGCCGCTATGGCAGGCAATACAACCTGTGCTAATGAATTTGTCTAAACCTGCTTTTTCTGCATCATTTAAGGCACTATTATCGCCATTTAGAAAAGAATCAAAAGGAGAAGGTGTAACTAATTTGCGCTCAAAAGCAGCAATTGATTTTTGAATGTTTATATATTTAATAGGATTTTCATCTTCAGGGAAAGCTGCTGCAAATGCAGTTTTGTACTCGTCTATACCAGCTAATCGTTTTTCTAAAAATGCTTCGTTGGGTATTGCCATTTCTATAGGGTTTAGAATAGGGCCTCCTGCTTGTTCTTCAACATCTTTGGCTCTGCCATCCCAAAATTGAGTGATATGAAAGGCTGCATTGAGTACGGTTGGAGAGTTTCTTCCTCCAAAACTTCCTTCATCGTTTCCTGGAGAAACAGGCAGGTTATCAACACCTGAAGTAGCCAAATTATGGCAAGAGTTACAGCTTATTTTATTGTCTTTAGATAAACGAACATCAAAATAGAGCATTTTACCCAAGGCAACTTTTTCTGCAGTAATAGGGTTTTCAGGGTTCTCTGCAATGGTAGGCAAGGTCCCAAATAAAGGTTTGGCTCTTAAAGCAAGGTCTGCAAATTGGTCGGTTTCTGTTTTGACTTCTTCTTTGGTGGTGCTTGTACCACAACTTACAATAAGAGCTCCGACAAACAGGAATGATAGAATATTTTTCATAATTACTTTAGTAAGATTATTACATAAAGTTACGAAACGGATTTGATGAGCTCAAGAAAAGGCATTGCCAATAACATCTAAAACAGAAAAAGGGGAAAGCTTAATTTAAGCTTTCCCCTTTTTTAATGATTAAAGGAATTATTTAATGTGAGTCTTTAAACTCTTCTATTTTTGATTTTTCCTCTTGTTTTGGAAAGGTGTTGTTCGAAGTATCAGTATCACCAGTGGCCTTAGTTGGGTCAATGTTAATGCTTACAACTTCTTTATTTTTAACAAATACCTTTTTGATCTCATTTTCATTCGATCTCCAAATTTCGGCAGGAATTTTTTCCACTTCTTTAGTGCCATCGGCATAAGTCCATTCGATAATAATTGGTGAAACCAAACCTCCTACATTTTTGAAAGACAGTTCGTAGAAATTTCTATTATTATAAGAACTAGAAATAGCCTTATCATCTACTCTGGCTTTAAACTCACCATAATAGCGATCGGGCGTATCCGTAATGGTTAATGGGTTAGGTCCATTAGAGAAATCTAAATTATTCCCATCCTCATCTTTATTAGCGTTCTCAATTTTGGCCGTTTGATTTTGCCCTTCAATTCCTTGCGAAACAGTATTGGTTTTAAACCAACGCACATTGCTAAGCTCCACATCTACGTGGTCTATGGTGTAGAACCAGCCTTTCCAAAACCAATCTAAATCAACAGCCGAAGCATCTTCCATTGTACGGAAGAAATCTGCTGGCATTGGGTGTTTAAAGGCCCATCGTTGTGAATACTCTTTAAAGGCCATATCGAATAACTCTTCGCCCATAACGGTTTCGCGTAGCAAGGTTAAAGCAGCCGATGGTTTGCCATAAGCATTATACCCAAATTGCTTAATTTGCTCAGAGTTAGTCATTATTGGTCTAATATAATCTGGGTTGCCCTTCATATAGCGAGTAATCCCTGCTGGGCTTCCCCAGTTATGATCAAACTCTGGGTAGTATTTAACAATAGTGCTTCTATCCATAAACGAGTTTAAGCCCTCATCCATCCAAGTCCACTGTCGCTCATCAGAATTAATAATCATTGGAAAGAAATTATGCCCTACTTCGTGCACAATAACACCAACCATACCTTCTAGTTTCTGCTGAGAATATTTTCCTTTTTCATCTGGTCGGCCATAATTAAAGCAAATCATTGGATACTCCATTCCTTGGTTAGCAGCATGTACCGAAATGGCAACAGGATAAGGATAGTCTATTGTCTTTTCTGAGTAGTAACGTAATGTGTTGGCAACTGCTTGGGTAGAATACTCTTCCCATAATGGGTTGCCTTCTTTAGGGTAAAACGACATTGCCAATGGCTTGTGGTTTTCGAGCTGAACCGCCATGGCATCCCAAATATATTTTCTTGAAGAAGTAAAGGCGAAATCTCTTACATTCTCTGCTTTAAAACTCCATGTTTTAGTGCCTGTTTCCTTCGATTTCTCGTTTTTCTTGGCTTCTTTCTCCGTTACAATAAATACAATTTCTTCAGAATTTTGAGCTTGCGCCCAACGTTCTTGCTGTTTTTCGGTTAGTACTTCTTTTTCATTTTGCAACCAACCTGTAGATCCTACAATATGATCAGAAGGAACTGTTATGTTTACTTCATAATTACCAAAAACTAAAGCAAACTCACCTCTGCCTAAAAATTGTTTGTTTTGCCATCCGTTTACATCATCATACACTGCCATGCGAGGAAACCATTGCGCTAGGGTAAAGGCGTAATTATCATCCTTAGGAAAGTACTCATAGCCACCACGGCCATCAACCATCATTCTGTCGTACATATTGTACCACCAATCAATAGAAAATGAGAATGATTCTCCTGAAGCTAATGGGTTAGGCAAATCGATACGCATCATAGTTTCAACAACCTTATAGGTTAAGTCATTCCCTTTTGCATCTTTAACAGCGGTAATTTTAAAACCGCCATCGTAGCGATCATAATCATCGGTATAACCCATCATAGATTTAGCCGAAATTGAATCACGCATGCTTCGGGTGCCTACTTGCGTACCTAAGGCATTTTTTTGACGTACATTCTGATCTAGTTGCACCCATAAATACCCTAGTTTATCTGGAGAGTTATTGATGTAGGTTATTTTTTCAGATCCTGTTAGCTTTAACGAATTTTCATCAATGGCTACATCAATGTTATAATCAGCTTGCTGCTGCCAGTATTTTACACCTGGAGCTCCTGCCGCATTGCGGTATTCGTTGGGTGTAGGCAAGGTTGTGCCTAATTGTTCGAACTTGCCTTGCCAGTTTTGTGCACCTGCCATAAATGGTAAGGCTAGCAGGCAAATTATTAATATCTTTTTCATAATAATGTTAATTTTCTGTTCATTACGAGGTGCGAAGAAATCAGTCTATTAAAATAACCACATTTAATAATTGAGGGATCGCTTCGTTCCTCGTGATGACGTTCTTTGTAGCTTACTTATTTTTAAACTTTTCTAATTTTGATTCCGATTCCTGTTTAGGAAATACATTATTATCTGTATTTACATCTGCTGTTCTTTGCTCAGGATCAATGGTAATACTTGCAACTTCTTTATCCTTTGCAAATACTTTTTTTACTTGGCTCTCGTTCGATCTCCAAATTTCGGCAGGAATCATTTCTGTTTCCTTGGTGCCATCGGTATAAGTCCATTCGATAATAATAGGCATTACTAAGCCTCCATTATTTTTTAGAGTTAACTCGTAAAAGTTCTTCTTAGCATTTTTCTTACGGATAGCATCGTCATTTACAGTATTCATAAATTCGCCATAATAGCGATCAGGAGTATCGGTAATTACCAAATTTTCTGGCCCATTGGTGAAGTCGTTATTATTGCCGTCTTCATCTTTATTAGCATTTTCAATTTTAGCTGTTTGGTTTTGACCTTCAATTCCTTGAGAAACTGTGTTTACTTTAAACCAACGCACATTGCTTAGCTCAATTTCTACATTATCAATGGTGTAAAACCAGCCTTTCCAATACCAATCTAAATCAACGCCCGAAGCATCTTCCATTGTTCTAAATAAATCGGCAGGCTCTGGGTGTTTAAAGGCCCAACGAGTAGCATATTCTTTAAATGCATGGTCAAATTCTGCTTCGCCCATAATGGTTTCTCTTAATATGGTAAGAGCAGTGGCTGGTTTTGCATAAGCGTTATTTCCAAATTGGACAATTTGTTCCGAGTTGGTCATAATTGGACGTATATAATCAGGATCGCCTTTCATGTAATTAACAATTGTACTTGGCTCTCCTCGCCTTTTAGGCATGGTAGGATAATTTTCTTTTTGCGTAATCGTTTGCACAAATGTGTTTAAACCTTCATCCATCCAAGTCCATTGGCGCTCATCAGAGTTGATAATCATAGGAAAGAAGTTATGACCTACTTCGTGAATTACTACGCCAATCATTCCCCATTTTTTTCTGTCTGAATAGGTGCCATCTTCATCTGGGCGACCAAAATTGAAGCAAATCATTGGGTACTCCATGCCAATACTTGCAGAATGCACAGAAATGGCTACAGGGTATGGGTAGTCAATCGTCATTCTTGAGTAAGTTCGTAAGGTGTGAGCTACTGCTTTAGTAGATTCTTTTTCCCATAAAGGGTTTCCTTCTTTAGGGTAATACGACATAGCTAATGGCTTTTTGCCATTGATTTCTACCATTTGTGCATCCCAAATAAATTTACGAGAAGATGCAAAGGCAAAATCTCTTACATTTTCTGCTGTAAAGTGCCAAGTGCTTTTCTTGGTTGATTTTGCTTTTTCTTTTCTTGTAGC
>CAZDQR010000209.1:0-5952 GCA_964507315.1 uncultured Roseivirgaceae bacterium | reverse complement strand
TTAAAACTGACTTTGATAGTACTAAACTCGAAATACTACTCGACACACGTTAGTTAGCAAAAAAGTATGATTATTATGCTGCTGGATTCCCCTCCCCTAGCCCCAATGATAAATTGGTTGCCTTTTCTGAAAACACAACCGGAAGTAGTAAAGCAACTTTAAAATTTAAAAATTTAATTACAGGTGAAATGCTTCAAGACTCAGTTCTAAATGCTAGCGGCTTTACTTGGATCGATAATAAATCCTTTATCTATACAGAGCAAGAGAAAAAAACGAACAGGTCATACATTGCTAAAATTCACGTTTTAAATACCCCTCAAAAAGAAGACAAGGTAATCTTCAAAGAAAAGGATGTGAAATTTAGTATTGGCGTGTATAAGAATAAAATGAATGATATGATCTTAATCAATTCTTCTAGTGGAATAACTTCAGAAACCTATTTCTTTAGAATAAATGAAACCATTCCTAGTTTAAAACTTATCTACCCACGAGAACAAGGGACAAACTATTCAATAACACAGGTAGAAAATAAATTCTTTATTACCACCAACGAAAATGCCAAAAATTATAAAGTGGTTGTAGTTGATACAGTTAATTATGATAAAAACAACTGGAAGGTGGTTTTACCTGAAGACAAAGACCATATGTTGGTTGATCTTGACATTTTAAAGAAGTATTATGTAGTAACTGACAAAGATAATGCGCAAAATAGAATTAGAATCATTGAAAGGTCTTCTGGGAAAGAGCACACTGTAAAATTTAAAAAGGACATTTACCAAGCAAGTGCGCACAACTCTCGCGAGTATGATATTGATTCTATTCGAATAAGTTACAGCACTCCTAAAACATCAGGCATTACCTATTCTTATAAAATTTCGGAACAAGAAAAAACGGTTCTTAAAAAACAAAAATTACCAAACCCAGTTATGAAATGGGGAATAAAAGTGGAAAGGGTTATGGTTACCGCTAGAGATGGAGCAGAAATTCCAATGACCCTAATTTATAATAAGCACATCAAAAAAAGCAAAGAAAACACAAATCGAAAGGCTTACATAACAAGTTATGGGTCTTATGGGTCCTCTATGGCGATTGGGTTTAATGCTAACCTCTACCCTTTGCTCGAAAGAGGGTTTACTGTAGCCATTCCTCATATTAGAGGAGGAACCGATAAAGGATATGAATGGTATGAAGATGGAAAAATGTTTAATAAGAAGAACACCTTCTACGATTTTATTGATTGTACGCAGTATTTAATCGATGAAGAATATGCTACCAAAGGAAATATAGTGGCCGAAGGAGCCAGTGCAGGTGGACTCTTAATGGGTGCAGTTGCCAATATGGCTCCAGACTTATATAAATTAATCGTATTAGATGTGCCTTTTGTAGATGTTATTAACACTATGCTTGATGATAAGCTCCCGCTTACCACTGGCGAATACGAGGAATGGGGAAACCCTAATATTAAAAAGCAATTTAAGTATATGATGTCCTACTCACCATATGATAATGTGACCGCTCAAAATTACCCCACTCTGTTGTTTACAACAGGATTAAGCGACCAGCAAGTAGGCTATTGGGAGCCTGCTAAAATGGTGGCAAAACTGCGAGCTACAAAAACAGATGATAATGAGATTATTTTAACCACCAGCTTACACGCTGGTCACGGTGGTCAAGCAGGCAGATTCGATTATATCCGCACATTAGCCAAGCAATATGCCTTTATAATTGATGCTTTTATGAAGGATAAGAAGGACGATGTGGTGGCCAAGAATTAATAGAAATTGGCGGCAATTACATTTTCAAAAAGTCAAAGGGTGATTATCTACATTAGGGCAAAAGTCACCCCTTGACTGGAATCATTACTTAATTTAAACACTCAAAGCCGTGCTATGCTTATCCTTACTTAACACAAAAGAGCTTTGCACGTGCGCAATATTAGAATTAACTGATAATTTATTAAGAATAAACAGCTGAAAAGCCTCCATATCCTTTAATTGCGTTTTTAGCAAATAATCAAAATTACCGGCAATATGGTAACACTCCATAATTTCAGAATAGGAGTTCATTTCCTTCACAAATTTATCTAGGTAAGATCGGGTATGGTTTTTTAAGGAAATGGAAATATATACTGTTAAATTTCTATCAACTTTTTTGGGATTTACAAGTGCTACATACTTGCTGATTACACCATCTTTTTCTAATCTTTTTACACGCTCAAAAATAGGTGTTGTTGTTAAACCTAATTGATCCGCCAAAGCTTTAATGGTAATCCTACCATCCCCCTGCAATGCCTTTAAAATCTTTTTATCCGTAGTATCTAACATGTTAAAAGTTGTTTATTCTATCAAACATTGTTTTTAGGATAACAAAAATAGGTTTATTCTACAAATTACAACTATTAAAGAATATTCTACCATAATCTAAATAATACCTAGAATTATAGTATTAATAAATAGCAATCATTCATAAGTTTGAAATTAATTTATTAGGCATATGATAGAATTATTAAAGAAGTTCGAAGAAAAGCAACCTGAAATTGTCTTCGAATGGAAAGACAGTGAAACTGATGCTGAAGGCTGGGTGGTTATCAACTCCTTACGAGGAGGAGCTGCGGGTGGTGGAACACGAATGCGCAAAGGGCTCAATAAGCGTGAAGTAGAATCGCTGGCAAAAACAATGGAAGTAAAATTTACCGTTTCAGGCCCTGCTATTGGTGGAGCTAAATCGGGTATCAACTTCGACCCAACCGACCCTCGCAAAGGGGAAGTTTTAAAACGTTGGTATAAAGCAGTTATTCCTTTGCTTAAAAGCTACTACGGAACTGGTGGAGATATGCACGTTGATGAAATCTCCGAAGTAATTCCTTATACCGAAGAATACGGTTTATGGCACCCACAAGAAGGCGTTGTTAACGGGCACTTCAATTCATCTGATAGTCAAAAAATAAAAAAAATAGGCCAGCTCAGGTCTGGGGTTTCTAAAATTGTTGAAGATGCCAACTACTCTCCATCATTAGAACGAAAATACACGTTGGCAGATATGATTACAGGCTACGGCTTGGCAGAATCTGTTATTGGCTATTACAAAATTTGGGGTGGCGACATTTCTACTAAAAAAGCAATTATCCAAGGCTGGGGAAATGTGGGTGCAGCTGCAGGATTTTACTTAGCCAAAGCAGGTGTTAAAATTGTGGCCATTATTGATGGAAATGGAGGTGTAATTAATGCCGAAGGTTACTCACTCGACCAAGTAGTTGACTTAATGCTAAATAGAGATGGTATGGCATTAAGAGCGGACGATATTATCCCTTTTGCAGAAGCCAATGAGAAGATTTGGAGTACTGGAGCAGAGATTTTTCTTCCTTGTGCTGCTTCTCGTTTAGTTTCGAAAGAAAATGTACAAGCCCTTATCGATAATGGCTTGGAAATAATTTCAAGCGGAGCCAATGTGCCTTTTGCTGATAAAGAAATTTTCTTTGGTCCCATTTTAGACTTTGCAGATTCAAACGTATCTGTAATTCCTGATTTTATTGCTAACTGCGGAATGGCTCGAGTGTTTGCCTACTTAATGGGCGAAGAAGTGGAAATTACTGATAAAGCAATTTTTGAGGACACCTCAAATACTATCCATAATGCACTCGAAAAAGTACATCAGGTTAATCATGCCAAAACACACATCACTAAAAAAGCGCTAGAACTTTCAATTGGTCAGCTGGTTTAACCACTGATTAATAGCATTTTAGATTAAATTACAGTAAATTTTAACTTTAAAAATTCGTTATGCCTATTTATCATAGTTTGGGTAAAATACCTCATAAACGACATACCACCTTTGCAAACAAAGAAAAGGGAGGACTCTATCAAGAGGAACTTTTCGGCACAGCCGGGTTTGCAGGAATGTCATCTTTGCTTTATCACCTTTATCCGCCAACTATGGTAAAGGAGAAAGGGAAATCATACTCTGTAAGGCCAGAAATTGCTGTAGAAGACAATTTAACCAACCTTAGCTTTAAAGGATTCGATATTAAACCCGAAGCTGATTATATCAAGAGCAGGAAAACGCTCTTTGTTAATAATGATATGAACATCGGATTAATGGCTCCTTCAGCTTCGATGAAGGATTATTTCTTCAAAAATTCAGAAGCAGACGAGATGCTTTTTGTTCATGTTGGTTCAGGTACCTTAAAAACACCCTATGGATCCATCGCTTTTAAATATGGAGATTACCTTATTATACCAAGAGGTACAGTGTATCAAATGGATTTTGATTCGCCAGACAACAGATTATTATTTGTAGAATCCTTCTCCCCTATTTTTACGCCTAGTAAATACCGAAACAATTTCGGACAATTATTAGAGCATTCTCCTTTTTGTGAAAGAGATTATCGTTTACCACAAAATTTAGAAACGATTGATAAAAAAGGAGAATTCGATTTAATGATTAAAAAGAATGGACTCATCTACCCTTATGTATATGAAAATCACCCATTTGATTTAGTTGGTTGGGATGGATACAATTACCCTTATGCCATTTCAATATTTGATTTTGAACCTATCACTGGTCGTGTGCATTTACCTCCTCCAATTCACCAACAATTTGAGGGTACAAATTTTGTAATTTGCTCTTTCGTTCCAAGAATGTACGATTATCATCCAGAGGCGGTTCCAGCTCCTTATCACCACAGTAATATAAATTCTGACGAATTACTATATTATGTAGATGGAGATTTTATGAGTAGAAACAATATTGAAAAAGGCCAATTAACATTACACCCAGGTGGCATTACTCATGGGCCACACCCAGGCGCTATAGAACGTAGTGTTGGCAAAACGAGAACAGAAGAAATGGCCGTTATGATTGACCCATTCAACTCTGTTAAGATAACCAAAGAAGCACTAGGGATTGAAGTAGATGGGTATTATAAATCGTGGATACACTAGTTTGATAATTGAGAATAATTATGCAATTAGATAATTGAGCGTATGAGATTTACTGACCAGCCAGCTTATAAAGACAACGTGATTTTAAGACTCACTTTTGAGTTTGCTGTTGAAATTGTAAAGTTTACAGAAGATTTAACTAAAGAAAGAAAATTTGTAATCGGAAATCAATTGTTAAAGTCAGGTACTTCTATTGGAGCAAATGTGAAAGAATCACAAAATGCAGAAAGTAAGAAAGACTTTATACATAAACTCAAGATTGCATTAAAGGAGGTGGATGAAACTGAATACTGGTTATTTATTTGCAATGAAGTTGAATCTTACCCTAACACCGATCATCTAATTAATAAATTGACTGAAATCTCTAAGGTGCTAACAAAAATAGTTTCAACAACAATTAGTAAATTATCTAATTAATAACATTATCTAAATACCATGAGTGATTTAAAAAATATTAAAAATTACGATTACGGCTTGGAGAAAATATTCCCTGAGGCACAAGATTTTCTGCCTCTAAAGGGAACTGACTATATTGAAATTTATGTCGGTAACGCCAAGCAATCGGCTCATTATTACAAAACTGCTTTTGGCTTTCAATCTTTGGCTTATGCCGGGTTGGAAACTGGCATGAAGGATAAAACTTCTTATGTTCTTGTACAAGATAAAATCCGTTTGGTGCTTACCTCTTCAATGGACCCAGAAAGTGACATCAACTTGCATTTAACACAACATGGAGATGGCGTTAAAGTAATTGCCCTCTGGGTTGATGATGCGACTAAAGCTTTTGAAGAAACCACAAAACGAGGTGCTAAACCTTATATGCAACCTACAAAAGAGGAAGATGAGAACGGATATGTAGTTCGATCTGGAATTCATACCTATGGAGATACCGTTCATATTTTCGTAGAACGTAGTAATTATAAAGGAAAGTTTCTACCAGGTTTCGAAAAATGGGAGTCGACTTATAATCCTGAACCAACTGGCTTGCGCTATATCGACCATATGGTGGGCA
>CAZDQR010000208.1:0-5956 GCA_964507315.1 uncultured Roseivirgaceae bacterium | reverse complement strand
AATTAATAAATCGAAATTTAAAAGATTACTCTTGTTTTACAGGGGTCAAAACACAGGATGGCAAAAACAGATTGAAAATATAAAAGGAATATCAGATAATGCCAAAGGTAAATTATGGGTTGCTGATATTGAAAAAGGTTGGATACCTCACTTTTTCTACGTTAACGATAGTTCTGCCCAACGTGCTCGTTGGATAAACAATAACGACTGGCGTAACTGGCCTAAAGATTTTGAAACAAGCGATCCTGAGAAAAAAGGGCAACTAGTAACGCTCTCTGAGAACAAAGGAATAATAAGACATATTTCTAAAAATGGAGATACAGAAATCGTGTGTATCATTGCTCAATATGGTGTTATGGGTAATGGTGTAATAAGAGATGTTAATACTACAGAGGGCTCTTTTCGTTGGAACAGTAGGCAGTTGAACCTGCGCCAATCTCGAAATCAGGATGAGAGAGGGTACAACCTAGAAAATGCATTATACTTTATTGATGAACCAGGTGAATGGTCTGTTAATTCTCAAACAGGAAAAATATACTACTGGCCACGTGAAAATGAAAATTTATTAACAGATACTACGGTTGCTCCAAAACTATATGAACTTGTTCGGCTACAGGGCGATGAAGACCGTGGTGAATATGTACATGATATTACTTTCGATGGCATAACCTTGAAATATACAGATCGGTTGCCTGAAGATCAGTGGCCTTATGATCAGCTCATGCGCCAATGGGAAAACGTAGATGCTGCACTATACATAACAGGTGCGCTTAATTGTACTTTCATTAATAATAGAATACTTAATTCGGGAGCTTATGGTATTACGCTTAACCATTTTGCGAAAAATATAAGAATAGAACATAACGAGATAGGTTTTACAGGTAGCGGAGGTGTTTTTCTTGAAGGTTACGGCCCTGGAAAAAAGGATGTTAACAGGGAAAATATAATTAGATATAATTACATCCACGATCATGGATTGGCTAATTACTGGCACTCACCTAGCCTGCAGATATACCAAAGTGGATTTAACGACATTTCATATAATCTATTGCAAAAATCCGCATACAATGGGATATCAATGGTGGGAATGCATTTCAAATATATGAGTGATATAAACCTTATGGAACCCGGACACTTTGCAGGGCAATTTCAGCAGTGGAACTACTTTTGTCCGAGATTAGATGATTACCCAAAAGACATCCAAGATAAATTACGTACTGGCGAGTACAATTTTGACCGGGAAACGATGAAGCCTTTCCTCTTATCTAATAGCAATAATATTTTCCGTAATGTGATAGTAGAACCACACTCAATGCTAAATGAAGGAGGTGCAATCTATGCCTGGTGCACTGGAAAAGGGAATGTATGGAAGGAGAATCTCATTTTCGTATCCCACTCAATGCCAGGATCATCCATCCTCGCATTAGATGATGTTGCTGAGTATTTTACCATAGAAGGGAATGTGTTTTGGATAAATGGAAAAATATTGAACGGGGTAGGAATGCGAAAAAATGAGAGAGGCAATATCGCTAAAAACAATATCAGGGTAATGTATAGCAAAAAACAGAGAGCAAGCGATAAAGATGGTTTAGGTACTTACTGGATAAATGTTAAGGGGCGAGAACCCCTTGATGAGTTACTTTCTATTATAAAAACAGATATTGAAAAAACAGAGTGGAAAAGCTGGCTAGGAAACCCCAATACAGGTATTCCGCTGCAAGGTGATAAAACCTGGTTGAAAAAGGCAAAAGATAGGGTTTTTCCTAAAGGTTCAAATGTTACCATAGAAGAATAAAAACAGGAGGTATTCTTCCTATAGTTTGATATCTCACCAGTCCAATATGGGTAATTTTAAGTTTGTAATTTTGAGTTGGATAGTATCGTATGGAACTTCATTTAATCGATAGGAGTAGTTTAACAAATAATAGTTTTACAATTAGTAAAAACAACTCTCCTAATTTTCTAAAAATCTGGCATTATCATCCAGAGCTTGAGCTAGTGGCTATTTTAAAAAGCAAGGGCACTCGATTTATTGGTGATAATATAGAGAAATTTGAAGAAGGAGAGGTTGTTTTAATAGGGAAGAATTTACCACATATGTGGATGAATAGTGATACTTACTTTCAACCAGACTCAACTCTTTCAGCCGAGGCTATTGCCATTCATTTTAGAAATGATTTTCTAGGAAAAGAACTTTTTCAGTCTCCAGAAATGAAACATATTAATGCTCTTTTTGAGCGGGCTAATCGAGGAATTATATTCCTAAAAGTAGGCAATGATTTATTAGGTAAGATTGAAAATATACATTCACTAAAAGGCTTTGAAAGAACAATTGCTTTTATGGAAACGCTTAATGTGTTAGCAAAACATAGGAACTATAAACTACTATCGAGTCAGGGGTTTGCCAATTCGTTTAAGCATACATCAGCCAATAATTTAGATAAAGTGTATGAGTATGTTTTTAATAATTTTACTACATCAATTCAGCTAGATGAAGTTGCAGAAATTGCTAGTATGAATTCATCTGCTTTTAGTAGGTTTTTTAAACGAGTAAATCAGAAAACATTTTCTAGGTATTTAAACGAAATTCGAATTGGTTATGCCTGTAAATTACTGATAGAAAACGAGCAAAACATTACAGCCATAGCCTATAATTCTGGCTATAATAATATATCTAATTTTAACAGGCAGTTTCAAATAATAATGCAACAATCTCCTACTGAGTACCTATTAAAGTATTCAAAAAGGGTGTAAGTTTAATTGTAGGGCAAAAATAGTATCGACAATGGTGTATTTTGTGATAGTTAATCGTTAGAATCAAGTTTAGCTTTGTTGTTTTAGAATCTATATATATAATGAATCCTGACATATTAATTTCGGGCATATCTGTAAAGGATATTCGCTTTCCTACTAGTAAATCGTTAGATGGCTCTGATGCCATGAACCCTGACCCTGATTACTCAGCTGCCTATGTTATTCTCCATACAAATCATCCGGATGGATTAGAAGGCCACGGCCTAACTTTTACGATTGGTCGTGGCAATGAGCTTTGTGTATCAGCCATTGAGTCGTTATCGTACCTAATTAAAGGAAAAAGTCTAGCCTCCTTTACCGAGGATATGGGAGGTTTCTGGAAAATGATAACGGGTGATAGTCAGCTACGCTGGTTAGGGCCTGAGAAAGGAGTGATTCACTTGGCCACTGGAGCCATTGTTAATGCAGTTTGGGATTTGTATGCAAAAGTTGAGAAGAAACCTCTTTGGCAGCTAATTGCCGAAATGAGCCCTGAGGAAATCGTATCATGTATAGATTTTACTTACATCACTGATGCCTTAACGCCCGAAGAAGCCTTAGCAATTTTACATAAACAGGATGGCTCCAAGAAGGAGCGGATAGCGGAGCTTCAAAAAAATGGGTATCCTGCCTATACAACCTCCGCAGGTTGGTTAGGATACTCCGATGAAAAAATGCGTCATTTATGCCAAGAAGCAAAGGTGGATGGATTTAAGCATATGAAAATAAAGGTGGGTGCCGACCTTAAAGATGACATTCGCAGGGCAACCATTATACGAGAAGAGATTGGGGATGACCTAAACCTAATGATGGATGCGAATCAGAAATGGGATGTAAATGAGGCCATTTTAAATATGGAACAACTCGCTCAATTTAATCCTTGGTGGATCGAGGAGCCCACAAGTCCAGATGATATTTTAGGGCATGCTAAAATTGCCAAAGCAGTGGCACCAATTAAAGTAGCTACTGGAGAGCATTGCCAAAATCGTGTTATGTTTAAGCAATTAATGCAAGCAAATGCCATTGGTATTTGTCAAATTGATAGCTGTCGTGTAGGAGGTGTAAATGAGATTTTAGCCATTATGCTTATGGCCGCTAAATTTGATATCCCCGTTTGTCCGCATGCAGGTGGAGTTGGTTTATGCGAATATGTACAGCATCTTTCCATGATTGATTATATTGCCATTAGTGGCTCCACAGAAGATCGCATTATTGAATATGTGGATCATTTACATGAGCACTTTTTAGACCCAGTTGTTATAAATAATGGAGCCTATATGCCTCCAACAATGCCAGGTTATAGCATTGAAATGAAGAAAGAATCTTTGAAAGAATATGAGTTTCCAAACGGGAAAGTTTGGCAAGAAAATTAGAATTTTAAACAGGTGAAATATGTCAGTATTTAATTTAAAAGGAAAAACAGCTATTGTTACTGGTGGTGCCAGTGGCATTGGAAAAGCAATATCATTAAAACTCGCTAGTCAAGGAGCTTTTGTGCATATATTAGAGTTGGATTTAAACTCGGCTGAAGGTACGGTTGAAGAAATTAAAAAATCAAACAACAGTGCAAAAGCACATCAATGCAATGTGGCCATACCTGCCGAAGTAAGCAAAGTTATAGAGGCTATAGGTGCCGAAGGTAGCATTGATATTCTTGTAAATAATGCAGGGATCGCCCACGTAGGTAATATAGAAAATACGAATGAGGATGACCTAGATCGCCTATATAATGTTAATATTAAGGGGTTATATAATTGCACTCGCTCGAGTATTCCATTTATGAAAACTCAAGGAAGTGGTGTGATTGTTAATATGGCTTCTATTGCTTCATCAGTTGGCATTTTCGATCGATTTGCCTATTCTATGACGAAGGGCGCTGTACTTTCTATGACTTACTCGATTGCGAAGGATTATGTAGGGGATAATATTCGATGCAACTGCATTTCGCCTGCAAGGGTTCATACTCCATTTGTAGATGGGTTTATTGCTAAAAATTATCCTGGTAAGGAAGAAGAAATGTTTGAAAAACTATCGGCAACTCAACCTATTGGTCGAATGGCTAAGCCAGAAGAAATAGCCAATTTAGCATTATACCTATGCTCCGATGAAGCTGGTTTTGTAACAGGTACAGATTACCCGATTGATGGTGGGTTTATTAAATTAAATGGAAAATAAAGATGAAATTAATAAGATATGGTACGATAGGAAACGAGAAACCTGGAGTGCAACTCGAGGATGGTAAACGCATAGATGTTTCCAGTTTTGGTGAGGATTATAATGAGCAATTCTTTGGAACAGATGGGATAAGCCGATTGGCAAAATGGTTAGAGAGCAATGAAAAAGGCTGCCCTCAAATTGATGCGAAAACAAGACTCGGAGCTCCAATGGTGCGCCCTTCTAAAATTGTATGTGTTGGGTTAAACTATGCACAACATGCGGCTGAAAGCGGTATGGATGTACCCAAAGAACCTGTGTTATTTTTTAAGGCAACCTCGGCAATGGTTGGCCCAAATGATGATTTGATTATACCCAAAGGAAGTGTTAAAACAGATTGGGAAGTTGAGCTGGCGGTAGTTATTGGCAAGAAAGCATCCTATGTGGCCGAAGCAGATGCCTATGATCATATTGCGGGCTATGTTTTGCACAACGATTATAGCGAGCGCGAATTTCAATTAGAAAGATCTGGGCAATGGGTGAAAGGCAAAAGTTGCGATACGTTTGCGCCCTTAGGGCCATTTATAGCAACAACTGATGAAATTAAAGATCCCAATAATTTGAACTTATGGTTGAAATTAAATGGGAAGGAAATGCAGAATAGCAATACCTCTGATTTTATTTTCAATATTCAAAAAGTGGTTAGCCATATTAGTCAGTTTATGACGTTGCTACCTGGCGATATTATTTCAACAGGAACTCCTTTTGGTGTTGGGCTAGGTTTGAACCCTCCCCAATACTTAAATCCTGGGGATGTGGTAGAATTGGGAATTGACGGACTTGGAAGCTCTAAACAAAACGTTAAAGCCTACCAATAAATGATCATCGATTCGCACCAACATTTTTGGAAATATCATCCTGTGAAAGATGCATGGATAGATGACTCTATGGAGGTGTTGAAGAACGATTTTTTACCAACTGATTTACGGCCTGTTCTTCAGGCAAATAA
>CAZDQR010000207.1:0-6066 GCA_964507315.1 uncultured Roseivirgaceae bacterium | reverse complement strand
TGAGAATATTGAACACTCTAAATTAGTATGTGCCTAAATGACTATCTCTAAAGAAGACTTAAGATTTCTAGATTTTAGACGTAAGACAGTCTATTTTTTGTCTACATCAATGGTGTCCTTCAAAATTCGCCATTCCGGAGGCCACAAAGGACTCCTTTGGAGAATCTTAACCAATTAGCGTAAATGTAATTGTGGCTAGGATTTCTGCGAAATGACAAAAGAAAAAGGCTGCTGTTTTTTAATTGCTAGTTTCAAGAGAAGATAAGAAGCTCTAGTATTTTTATTCTTACCTTCTCAGTCCCCAATTACTTGCTTTTTGTATTCGTAATGCAAGTCATTCCGGAGGAATCTTAACCAATTAGCGTAAATGTAATTGTGGCTAAGATTTCTGCTAAATGACAAAAGAAAAAGGCTGCTGTTTTTGAAATTCCTGTTTTAAGAGAAGTTTAAAGGCTGTTAGTAGTCTATCGATATTGTCTTTTGTCTAATAATCTAACATTTTAAGTCTTTATTAACCTAACATCTTAAGTCTAGTTTTAATCCAGCGAATTCATCACGTCTTCAATATAATCAAGCACTTCGTCTTGGCCTTGCTTAGCTGTTGATGAGGTTATAAATGAAATAGGTAATTCTGCCCAGTCGTCTTTAAGCGCTCTGTTAAAGGCAGCTCGGTGAGATTCTACTTTATTTTTAGATATTTTGTCAGCTTTTGTGAAAATGAGGGCAAAAGGCAATTTTTTTTCACCCATCCAATTAATAAATTCTATGTCTATGGGTTGTGGTTTTAATCGAATATCAATTAAAATGAATGTGCACACTAAGGCTTGTCTATCTAATAAATAGGTGGCAATAATATCGCCAAATTTGCCTCGGTCGGTCTTACTTACCCTAGCCCAGCCATAGCCTGGTAAATCCACTAAATGCCATTCGTTATTTACGATAAAATGATTGATTAACTGCGTTTTTCCTGGCCTGCCAGATGTTTTTGCTAATTTTTTACGATTAGTAAGCATGTTAATAAGTGAAGATTTGCCAACGTTTGAGCGACCAATAAAAGCAAATTCTGGGATGGTTGTATTCGGGCATTTTTGTACATCCGTATTACTAATTACAAATTCTGCCGTCTTTATTTTCATGGTATTTTATTTGAGACTGCAAGTTTAATTGGATTCTTTGAATATCCATAGTTTTATAATGTGTAAGAAAAACACGGCATATTATTCAACATGTTAGAATCAATTTATTATCTTAGATTTTTACAACTAACCTATTGCTTTAAGCATGCAATTTAAAACACAAGTTATCAGGCATTTATTCGCCACATTTTTAGTGCTGGCTATGCTCCCAACGTTCGCTCAAGAGCAATCGAATGAAGACGCTGCTCAGGATTATGTTGAGTTAGCAGATCAACTATACAGTGAAACAAAAGCATATGCAGATATTAAAGATATTTATATGACGGCTGCACTAATGGATCCTAATAACATTAGAGCCAACTATATGTCAGGTGTTTCTCTGTTAGAGTCTGTTACCAAAGGAGCTGCTACCGAGTATTTTATGAAAGTGTATGAAAAAGACAATGAATACACATTTGATATTTTATACAAAATTGGGCAGAGCCTTCACTACGGGTATAAATTTGACGAGGCTACTCAATATTATGATCAGTATTTAGCCAAATTAGCTGCCAATCCTGATTATTTAGGAAACGATATGGTTGAAAATGCTATTGTGGAACGCAAAATATTTGAGTGCGAGCAAGGTAAGATATTAATGGAATTTCCAGAGGATGTTGAAATTGTAAATTTAGGGCCAGATATTAACTCTCCTTATTATGATTATGCTCCTGTGGTAGATGCTGATGAGAATATTATGATTTTCACATCACGTAGAAAAGAGCAGAACTTAAATCAAGATGTGTCTGAAGATAATATTCCATTCGAAGATATTTTTATCAGTAAAAAATTAGAGAATGGAAATTGGGATTTTCCCGATAATATTGGCAATGTAGTAAACACAATGTACCACGATTCTAACGTGGGTTTATCCAAAGATGGAAAAGAACTTTACATCTATAAGGATGAAAATAATGGAGATATTTACGTTTCAACCGTAGATGAAAATGGAGAGTGGTCATATCCAGAACCATTAGATAAACATATAAATACTGATTTTTCAGAAACCTCTGTTTCATTATCACCCGATGGAAACACCATGTTTTTTGCTAGTGATAAACCAGGTGGAGAAGGCGGAATTGATATTTGGGTATCGCAACGAAATGCAAAAGGAGCATGGCAGAAGTCTACAAATTTAGGTGCACCGATTAATACTCCTTATGATGAAGATGGGCCTTTTATTGGATTTGATGGTAAAACAATGTACTTCAGTAGTAGAGGCGGTAACGGAATGGGAGGTTATGATATTTATCGGGTAGAGTATGATAGTACAAGTCAGGTATGGAGCACACCAACCAATATGGGTTACCCAATTAATACACCAGACGATGATATTTACTTTACACCTTCTAAAGATGGAAAGCGTGCTTATTATGCCTCTGTAAAAGAAGATGGTTTAGGCTTTACCGATTTGTATATGCTTAAAGTGCCAGATGATATGAAGCATGAAGATCCTAAAGCAGAGCCAGTAGCAGTAGTTGCTGAAGTTGTATTGGCTCCAGTTACATTAACTGTTTCTATTAGTGGTCCTAACGGAACAATGGATGCTGTGGTTAGCCTTAGAGGTGTGTTAGGCACTGGCGGATTAGCAGCAAATAAAACAAGTGAGGGTGTTTATCAGTTTACATCAATAGAAGGAGAGAGCAAAGAGTATGCATTGAGTATTTCTCAATCTGGTTATGAGGCACAGTTGATAACTATTAATTATCCAGCAGCAGGTGATGAAGCCATTAGCTTTAGCCAAAAAGTAGTGATGGTTAAGGCAAAAGAAGAAGCTCCAATTATTGAAATTCCTAAAAAGATAGTTAGAAAGGTTTCTGGTGATAGGGTTAGAAATGTGTATTTCGATTTTGGCAAAAGTCATTATCATACCGAAGATTTACCTTATATAGAAAAAGCAATTGGCTTAATGAAGCAAAATAAATCAATAATGTTAGAGCTTTTTGGTCATTCTGATTTAGTAGGTATTGAGAAGTTTAATAAATCATTATCTATAAATAGAGCTGATAGAGTGAAGTCAACAATGGTTAAGGCTGGTATTGATGCAGGTCGTATTAGCATCAAAGGAATGGGCTCTTCTAAGCCATTAGCTACCAACGATCAGGAAAAAGAAGGTAGAGAGCTAAATAGACGAGTAGAATTTAGATTTATTAAATAACATCCTTTCTTTTTAATACTAAAACTTTGTGTCAATTTTGGGCGCTAAATCAATAAGCCGTAATGGAGGTAGTACCCTATAAAGAAAAAGACCAAGGCAAGAAAGAGCAGGTTGCTGAAATGTTTAATAACATTAGCAAACGCTACGATTTGCTAAACCATGTACTTAGCATGGGCATAGACATATTGTGGCGCAAAAAAGCAGTTCGTATGCTTAGGCCATTTGCTCCTAAAATAATCTTAGATATTGCCACGGGCACGGGAGATTTTGCCATAGAATCATCAAGGTTGAAACCTACAAAGATTTATGGCGTTGATATTTCGGAAGGCATGCTTGATGTGGGCCGAAAAAAAATTAAAGCCAAAAAGTTAGAGGATGTTATCGAAATGCAATTGGGCGATTCGGAAAATATGTCATTTGAAGACAATTTTTTTGATGCAGTAACCGTTGCTTTTGGTGTACGCAATTACGAAAATTTAAAATTGGGACTATCAGAAATGTTTAGGGTTATGAAACCCGGTGGGCATGTGGTAATTATAGAGTTTTCGAAGCCAAGCAGGTTTCCTGTTAAACAACTATATAATTTTTACTTTAAGGCTATTTTGCCAACTATTGGTAAAGTGGTTTCGAAAGATCAATCGGCTTATACGTATTTGCCAGAATCGGTTTCGGCATTTCCCTATGGCGATAGGTTTATAAAAATAATGAAAGAGGTAGGTTTTACAGAAACGAAAGCCATACCATTAACCTTAGGAATAAGTTCAATTTATTGGGGAAGCAAATAATTATATTACTATTAGCGTTGGCACCATTTTCAGTAATGGCGCAGCAATCTTCGGGCACTGTAAACAATCCTCGTTATGATGAACGAAGAATTGTAACCTATGGGTTTTCTTTTGGTTTTCATACAGCTTCATTAAGACTTAAGTATTCTGATTATTTTACAACCCCAGCAATGGACAGTGTGCATTCTATTGTGCCCTTAAAAAAGCCCGGGTTCTCCTTAGGTTTTATTGTAAACTTTAAGTTAGCGCCTTTCTTTGATGCTCGTATTACACCTAAAGTTACATTTTCGGAGTATGGGCTGCAGTATAATTATATTGGTAGGGCAGCTGCTATAGAAACCATAGAAAGTGTTGGAGTAGATTTTCCTATCCTGTTAAAGTACAAATCGCAGCGAAGGGATAATATTAGGATGTACGTAATTGGAGGAATTACAACATCCATTGAGGCTGCGGGTAAAACCGAATTAGCCGAAGATCAAGGCCTCTTACAGTTAGAAAATGTAAATTTAATGGCCGATATTGGTTTCGGGTTCGATCTATATTATCCTCTGTTTAAATTTTCGCCAGAAATACGCTTTGCTTTTGGGTTAGTGGATATTGTTGGTAGTAATAATGACTTTACTGCGGGTATTCAGGAGCTAAAAAGTAAAACCGTTAGTATATATTTTCACTTTCAGTAGAAAACCCCTGCTACTAGGTCAATTCCCTTTACTAAACTATAAACAGATGAAAACAGCGTTAATTACAGGAGCTTCTTCCGGTATTGGAGCAGCTACCGCTAAAATTTTTGCTACAGAGGGCATTAACCTGATTTTGTGCGGTAGAAATAAAGAGCGACTTGATGCCGTTGCTTCTGAGTTATCTCAAAAGGTACAAGTAAAAACTGCTTATTTCGATGTAAGAAATAGGATTGAGGTGGAGGAAAGTATTGCTACTCTTCTGAAAGAATACACCATTGATATTTTAGTTAATAATGCAGGTAATGCGCACGGTATGTCTCCCATTCAGGAAGGTAGTATAGAAGACTGGGAAGATATGATAGATGGTAATGTAAAAGGCTTGCTTTATGTGAGTAAGCCAATCATAGACCAAATGGTGGCACGAAAATCTGGCCAAATTATAAATATTGGCTCTATTGCAGGCAAAGAAGTGTACCCCAACGGCAATGTATATTGCGCCTCTAAACACGCAGTGGATGCCATTAATAATGGGATGCGATTAGATCTTAACCCTTTCGGAATTAGAGTTAGCCAGATTAGCCCGGGCTTAGTAAATACAGGTTTTTCAACTGTAAGGTTTAAGGGAGATAAAACCAAAGCTGATGCTACTTATACTGGAATGGAGCCTCTTTATGCTGAAGATATAGCAGAAGTTGCGATGTTTATGGTATCACGGCCTGCCCATGTTAATATTAGCGATGTAATCGTATTGCCCACAGCACAGGCCTCTGCAACGGTTGTAAAGCGCAAGTAAATTCGAATTATAATTTTTGTTCGTTATAACGGGAAGGAATACTCGGTTATCAATGGAGTAGAAAGCGGAGTGACGGGACCTTTATACTTTCTTTAGATTCTTCGATCCATGAAATTTTAAATCTATGGATCATTTTATTGCCCGTTGGGTGTGATATCTAAAATGCTTTAGCAGTTGCCTTTCTATTCCGAGGAACGAGGAGTCTTATAAGCTTAGCAAAGTATTTTCAAATAGTAGAGGATTCCTCGTTCCTCGGAATAGAAAAAAGTAAGCCATTACAATCGAAATTAGTCTTACTGATCCTAGTTTGCGGTCAATGCCAATCCTGGTATTTGATCAGTTGCAAATAGTCCTTTTAACACTGAAGAGTCAATATCGTGCCCTCCTTCAAACATTTTTATTTCATTTGAAATATCATAATTAGAGATAGTCACTTAGCTACCTAATATAATCTTTGTATATTGCCTATCTATGA
>CAZDQR010000206.1:0-6070 GCA_964507315.1 uncultured Roseivirgaceae bacterium | reverse complement strand
TGATTGGGCCATTAAAAGAACATTTTGATGCCTCTGTTTATGCTGATATGAAAGACAAAATGGGCGGACACGTACCACCCAATATGCTAAACATACAAATGGCTCAAGCTTCTAAAGATGCTACGATGGCTCATTTTTCGGTAAAGAATTTTAATGA
This sequence comes from uncultured Roseivirgaceae bacterium, assembly GCA_964507315.1. Lineage (GTDB taxonomy): Bacteria > Bacteroidota > Bacteroidia > Cytophagales > Cyclobacteriaceae > JAKISE01. Next base: position 5,913 of record CAZDQR010000206.1, on the reverse strand, counting down.
AGGTGACCTATATTTCCATATGGATGGATCGTATCACTCAGATAATGGAAGAGGTATTATTTGGTGGGTAAACAAGATTAAGCCTGGGCTAAATATTAAGTCAATTACTACTGTAACCTCTTCTGAATGGTCAGAGATGACTGAAAATGAAAAATCTGCTATCGCGAATTACATCCTTGTAGTTGCTGATAATATGACGCAAACTAAAAGATAAAGAAATACCTGCCTTTTTTTAAGGTGGGTTTTATCTACCCTCCAAAGGGTAGATTCTTAAAATTTAGAGGGAGGCAACTGGCTTTATCAAGCAAACCAGTTAAGACACAACAGACAGAAGGTGCTGCTTAGGTGTAATTCCGTATTTACGTTTATAGGCTGCTATAAAGTGGCTTGAGTTTGAATAACCTACTTCGGTTGCTACCTCATTAATTCTTGATTTATCAACAGAAAGCCTCTTACGAGCGTGCTCCAATCTATAATCTAGCAAATAGCCATACACCGTATTGCTATACACTGATTTGAACCCAAATTTTAATTTAAACTCATTAGTACCTACAAGTTTGGCCAACGACTTTAGGCTTGGAGGCGAAATCATATTGCCAACAATAATATCTCTGGCTTCTTTAATTTTACTCAATTCTAAGGCATCCATCACAAATGGGCATGCATCATCGGCCTCTTGTTCAGAGTTTGGTGCATCCATATAAAGCGACAAAAACTCCATTATTTTCCCTTGATGGAATATCTTTTGAAGATTCGGTCGTTTTACACCGCTAAAAAATTGATGTGCTAAAATTGAAATGGACGGAGTCATAACCTTATTAATAAAGAACTTCTTCATTTTATAGCTCTCCATAAATTCATTCATAGCTTGAGCATCTTTGCCAAATGAACTCCCAAAAATTTCGTGTAACTCCTTAATACTTATAATAATTGTAAAAACCTTCGAAGCCGATTTTACATCAAAAAAAAGTTTAGTGGATTGGTATGGATTAGAAAAAACAAAAAAATTATCAGTAGCTACTTCTTGCTTTGTGTTATCTCCATCTGCCCAAACAGAAACATTGCCGGCAAGGCTAAAAATAAAGTGTATTAATTTTTTATCGTGTGCAAAAACTATCTGCTTATTTCCCTTGCTCGAATTAGTATATTCATAAGCACCCATCTCCTCGGTAAGTAAGGAGGCAGAAAGATGATCGGTTTGACCAATATTTTCTAAGGATGATAATTCTAACTCTAACATTCCACTTTAAATAATTTGCAAATTTAAGCAAGCTATAAATCAAATGAGTGTAAACGGGTAGTTAGTTTTTGTACCGCTAGCGATATTTTTTATACTTTCTTGGTCATTTAACATCGCCTACTAATCCTACTTTTGTATCACAGAACAGCTCACTATAATTCTTTCGGTCTAATCAAATAAACCCTTACGTTCATTTGATATTACTATTTTATGAAAAAGGCATCATACTTCATCTTTCTATTAGTAATTCTCCCAAGTCTAATAATTGCACAAAACCGCTTTAAAATTATTGACAAAAAAACAGGGAACCCTATAGAAAGTGTTATGGCACAAATCTCTTATAGTTCTGGCAGTGCTGAGGTGCTCATTTCTGATAAAGAAGGTCGATTAATTATTACCCACTCGACCCCTTATACTATAAAATTATCTCATTTAAACTACCACGATTACAACATCCAGATTGTTGATAGCACTATTCAAGAAATCAAATTATCTTCAAAAAGCATCGTTTTAGAAGATATTGTAGTAACTGGTCAATATCATGCCCAATCTGCTAGCAATTCGGTTTATAAAGTTAAAACAATAGATGCCACTACCATTAAAAGTCAAGGTGCGGTTCAATTAGCCGATGTTTTATCCCGACAATTAAATATTAGAATTTCTCCCGATGTTGCTATTGGCTCTAGCTCTATGAGCTTACAAGGAATACCAGGTAAAAACGTAAAAATTTTAATAGATGGTGTGCCCATAGTTAATCGAAACGGTAATGGGAACGGTGCTGATCTTAGCCAAATTAACATGGCTAATGTTGAGCGAATAGAAATCGTAGAGGGGCCAATGGCTGTAAATTATGGAGCCAATGCACTTGCAGGAGTTGTAAATATTATAACAAAAAAACCAGTAAAAGATAGTTTTAATCTTGGAGTAGAGGTGCAAGGAGAATCTATAGAAAATAAGTATAGCCTAGAAAACGGCATTACTAATTTTAATATTACCAGTGGATTTTCATTGCCAAAATCATTTCTACTTTCGGTAAACGGAGGGCTTACTCGCTTTGGAGGTTATAAAGGAGCCAGTAACAGTAGGGCTTATGAATGGAATCCAAAAGATCAGATATTTTACGATGCAAGCTTGAGCTATAAAAAGGAAGATATTTTAGCCACTTATAAATTTGAAAACTTAAATGAAATTATCCGTGATTTAGACTCTGCGCAATATGACTTTGGCGAAAAACGCTTTTACGGAATAGATAAATCATACACCTCCAAAAGATTTGCACATCAAATACAAATTGATAAACGTCTATTCTCTTCCAGCAGATTAATTTTTTTAGTTTCCTATTCTAAATTTAAAAGAGAAAAGCGAACGTTTAAAAATTATTTAGATAGCCCAGAAGAAATTGATTTTACATCTCCTGGCAGTTCCGACACCACCAATTATACAGCATTTGTTACCCGCATAACTTATAACAACAGTTTACCTAAGCGCAAACTAAATTACCAAGCGGGTATAGATACTAATTTAGAATCAACATCAGGAGGTAGAATTAAAAATGGGGTTGCACAAAAAATGAGCGATTTAGCCGCTTTTGCTTCTGTTGAGTTACTCCTTACAAGTAAGCTAAAAATTAGACCAGGGCTACGTTTTGCGTATAATTCTTCCTTCAACAATAGCCTTGTTCCCTCTATAAACTTAAAATACAAACTGAGTGATAAAATAGCAGTGGGTGCTGCCTATGGCAAGGGCTATCGTACACCAAGCCTCCGTGAGTTATATTTCGAGTTTATTGATGCCAACCATACCGTAATTGGAAACGAAAATTTAACACCTGAATATTCTGATCATGTTGATTTAAGCTTAACTCATAAATGGCACAAATCTAACATTGGATTAACAAGTAATTTAGGCGTTTTCTACAATAATATTACTGACCTTATTGGGTTTGGATTTGACCCCAACGACCCAACTTCTGCACAGTACTTTAACCTAAATAATTTACAAACTCTAGGAGCTAATTTAAATGAAACTTTTTTATGGGGCCATTTAACATTAGGTACAGGTTTAGGAATAACTGGTAAAAAAGAAGATGATGACGAAATTGATTCCCCAAGTAAATTCTTTTTCTCGCCAGAAATAAGTCTTGATTTTTCATATGTAGAACGTATTTCACAAATATCAATAAGTGCCTTTTATAAGTTTAATGGTGCTACATCTAGGTATTTTATTAACGACAATAATCAACTTTCGATCGGCACAATCGATGGTTACCACTTGCTTGATATAACAGCCAACCGTGCCTTGCTAAAAAATACGGATCTTACTCTTGGAGTAAAAAACCTGCTTGACGTAAAGTCTATTTCCAACAGTTCGGCTACGACCTCTGGAGTGCATAGTGGGAGCCAATCTGTAAACGTGGGCTATGGACGCTCCTTTTTCTTTAAAATTACATTTCAAATAAATAAATCATGAATAATTTTTATACTAAAACTATGAGCCTTTTGGCTCTTCTATCTTTTTTTACAATGGCTTGTAATAAAGACGAACCTTTACCTGAAATTCCCGCCTCCAATGGAGCGGTAATTAATCCCGAAGTAGGAGGACTAGATCAGCAGAACCAAGTGTTTATTGATTTAAGCACCGAAAAAACCACTGTTACAAACAAAGGCAACTGGGATTTAGGGTTTTATAATGGCGATGAATTTAGAGTGATTCTGAATTATGCAACTTATGCAATGGCTAGGCCAACAGATGAATCTAGCCTTGAAATGGTTACCGATGCACTAGTTACCCAAGACTACAAAGATGAAATGAAGGACTTTCTGCCTAACACACAATGGAAAGATGGTGTGGATGGAGATTTATCTAAAACCGCTATTGCTGAAATAAGTGCAACAGATGCAAACAACCCTGTGTATGTAATAAACCGAGGAGCGTTAGATGATACGAACACAACCGAGCGTGGATTTGTAAAAGTTAAAATTACGCTAGAAGGGAATAATTATGTTATCAATTATGGCAATATTAATGATACCAATGATTTTTCATCTATCACTATTGCTAAAAATACAACCAACGATTTTACTTATATTTCATTTGACACTAACGACCTAGTTGAAGTAGCTCCAGCCAAGGGAGAATGGGATATTATGATGACTACATTTTTTAATGAATTTGATAACCAAGGCGAAGTGCTATCTTTTAAATACAAAGATTTTTCACTTACCAACCACTCGTATACTAAAATTACAAATGTAGATGGAAACCAAGAAAGCTATGAGGCTTTTACTCTCAATGATGTAACTGGGTTAGACTTAACCAATAATAGGCTTGGCATCGGAAGCAGTTGGAGGCTATTTGATTTTACTACTAATGAATTCGCCATCAACAATGATTTATTTTTTGTAATAGAAGACAAGGATGGGAATAACTACAAACTAAAATTCACCAAAATGCTCAACGACAAAGGAGATAGAGGATACCCTGAATTTATTTACGAGCTTTTAAAATAGACATAGCCTAACTGAAAATAAATTAGTCTGTAGGCCGTTTGTTTGAGTAAATAATTCTAATAATAAGGATTAAATATAGAGAGGAGCAGAATGCTTCTCTCTATATTATTTTCAATGCCTTTAAAACAATTTCATTTCTGGAGGCACACCACCTTCCATTCTAATATAAACAGCGCACTGCCCTCGATGATGTGTTTGATGAATAAAGGTTTTTGTCAATGCTTCATTTCGAGTCATGTCATACTGCCCAAATAGTTTAATCTCCTCCCCTAGCTTGTCTGCCGGAGTAGATTCCAAATTAGCAATTATAAAATCATAGCCTTTTGCTACCACCTCGGCTAATTCTGTTTTAGTTTGATAACCTTCACTCTTTTCTAGTTCTCGTAAATTCTCAATGGTTGGTACGGCTCCAAGTGCTTGTGCAACAATTCCCATATTAGCACTTGTTATGTGCAACATTTGCTGTCTAAATGTACGAACACTATCTGTTGGTTTATAGTTTAATCCTTTTTCAGGCATTGCTTCAATATATCGTAGAGTATAATCTTTCGCCCATTTCCAATCAGCAACCACGGCTTCTTTAGCAGATTCCATTCGGTAATCATATGCTTTAAAAGCCAAGGCACTTAATACCAACACGCCCATTCCTAGTTTAGTAAGTTTGCTTTTCATAGTTTTTAATTAGTTGTTTAAACTATGAAATTATCACTTTTAGAATTAATTGCCAATTTAAACTGGCTGAAAGGCTAAATTCAACTAGCTATGGGGGATAATTAAAAAATTCCTACTTAATGATTTTGAACTTTACATGAAGATCTTATTTAACAGGCACAATTGCTTCCATCTTCAGATCTCCTCCAATTTCAATGACAGAATTACCAAATACTTGAATGGTTGATTTAATAAAATCTTCTTCGTTGGCCTTAAAAATATTATCCACATATTTCTGCGGGTTCCGATCGATGTAAGGGAACCAAGTACTTTGAATCTGAATCATAACACGATGTCCTTTTTGGAAGGTGTATAAAATATCTTGTAATGGAAACTGAACATCCGTTGGTTCTCCGGGCACAAATGGTTCAGGCGTTTCAAAGCTATTTCTAAATTTTCCTCTAAATACTTCACTACGCACTAGCTGTTGGTATCCGCCCATTTCTACATTAT
>CAZDQR010000205.1:0-6071 GCA_964507315.1 uncultured Roseivirgaceae bacterium | reverse complement strand
AACTAGTGAGCACACTCTGAGCTCCTGCTATTAAAAAGGCTCTTCCCAAGCTAAAGATTCCCTCTCCTTCGTAAAATTTGCCACTTCCGGTATTGCAGGCACTTAGGGTTACTAGATTAGCCTTTAATCTTAATCCATAGATTTCGAAACTGTATAAATTGCCATCCTCATATTGTGTGGAGTCTCCATTGGAAAAAACCAGTTTGGAATAGATAGGTCTTTCATTATCGATTATTGCATGTGAAGCAATATGTAAAATGTTATAGTTGACTGCCTCCAATTTAAATTTTTCTTCGTTGGCATTACTACCGGTTTCGGTAATTCCGTTTAGCAAAGTGGCAATATGCTCCACTTCGGTTTTGGCATAAGGTAAAGGCTGTAACCCACTCCTTAAATCTCTATTTCCAAGTTCCTCTAGCTCTTCTTTGCTAAACTCTGGAGCAAAGCCAATATACCCTTCTGCCCTTTTTTCATCATCATTATATGCCATGTAAAGACTAGCTGATTGATGCTGGAAGATTGTATATTCATTTAATAAGTATTCCAAATTTTTAAATGAACTTCCTTGTTTTTTTTTAGAAACTAAGGCATCAAAAGAGATGTTACCCAATTGCTGATCAGGTATAATGATAAGCCTAGCGCTCCCGCCAAAATCTGAAAGTATGGGTGATAAAATTAAATTATATGTTTGGTACGCAACTTGCTCAAATTCCTGTGTACTCGTGGTTTGTAAAATGCTTTTCCTATATAATCTAATTGATTGTCGATAAGCAGGAAACTCATATACTCTTGCGGTACTTTTGCTAATTGCCACCGCATAGAGTTTCGTTTTTCCTGCAAAATAGTCTATTAGTAAATCGCCATTTTTCAGACCTTGTTGCACCTTTTTTAACGATGTAATCTCAATACCTCTATTGCCAATAAGGTATTTGGAAACTCTTGTTTCAAAAGCCTCAAATTTGTCCTTTGCTGTAAATACACCTTCTTCCAAATTTACTATTTCAACTCTCTCTCTATTAGATAGTTTAGCAGATTGCAATTCTGATTCCAGTATTTTAATAGTGGTTTTAAGATCTGCTTCTTCTTGTAAGATAGAGTCTTTATGCCACGAGTAACCTAAAGATTTTGCCTGTTTTACTGAGGCTGCCAACGTATAAGATTTACTGTTTTCAATGGCATTATATATACTGTTTAAGCTACTTTTATTACTCTCAATAGTTATTAACTCCAATATTATTGATTGTTCATAAACAGCTTTAACTTTTTCTGAAAGTCGAACTATCGAGCTTTCGTACAACATCCTGTTTCGGACTTGTTCAACTAACTTAATACAAGTTTTATTTGCTCCTTTAGCACCTTCTAAGTATCGTGTTTTACCAGTTTCAATGTATAATTCATGTAATGCTTCTCCTTTTTGATAAAGTGCATCTACCAATTCTACTCGATCTAGAATTGATTCTTTTAACGTTGGATTTTTATAAATATCAAGATCATCAAACTCAGTAACCAAATTTATTATAGTAGTTTGGTCTTGTTCTACAGCCTTCCTATAGTTATGGCTACTTAACATATTAAGTCCTATCAGATTGCTCATTCCAGCAGATTTGTCATTCTTCATACCTAAAAATTGCTGAGTAATGCCAATAGCTTGATGTAGGTATTCATTTGATTTTTTAAAATTTTCTTGAGCAGCATAGAGCTTACCTAATGAAAATAACGTTTCACTTGAGTTTGGGTCTGCTTCTCCAAACTTATCTACCTCTCTAGCGTACACCTTTTTTAAGATTTTCTCTGCCTCATCATATCTTTTCATCTTAATAAGTACATTCGATTTAGAATTTATCAAGGCAGATTCTACTTGATAATAATCAGACGTATAGTCGGTGAGTACATTAATAGCATAATTTAATTCTTTCAGAGCCTGTGCGTATTTTTCTTGATATAAATACACCTTACCAAGGTTATTATAAATAGGTGTTAAACCAACTTCATTATTGTTCTGTTTTAAAAGGGTTAGTGCTTTTTGGTAGAATTCAGCAGCTCTTTCATATTCACCTAAATTCCTATAAATAATGCCCAAATTATTATAGGTGTTTCCAAGAAAGTTGCAAACTCCTCCGCTATTGCAAAAATCCTTAGCCAAATTCATTTGTGCTAAGGCAAGGTCGTATTGGCCAATGCGCTGATACACAATACCTTTATAAAAAACAGCATACAATTTGTCGTTCGTGGTAACTTCTTTATTTATGCTTCCAGCTTTTTCAAGTAATGTAAAGTAATAGAGAGCCTTTTCTAGCTGAATTTGTTTAAAATGAGCCCACGACTTTACTCCATAAAACCGTTGATAGGATGAATCCATGGCGGTAAGCAAGGATCCATAATTTGTTTCTATGCTATCTAAATATGTGATGTTTTCACTATATTTTCTTTGCATGTTAAGGTAATACCCTATTTGGAACTGACTATAGAAAAAGGAATTCCAATCATTACCTTCCATATAAAGTTGTGCAGCCTTATTATACTTAAAAATAGCACTGTCATATTTTTTTGTACTAGCAAAATCATTGCCTTTAGAAGTATAAGTAGCTGCTTGGGAAGAGTCCTTCAAAACCATTTTAGATTGCCCACAACTAATAGTAGGCAACCCTAAAAGAATGCTACCTACTATTGATAGTATAAAAAAAAATCTATTTCTCATTAATTGATTCCCAATAGTCTATTTAAACTTTTTTCGTAAATAATTAGCTGCAATTACAATTACGAATAATATTAAAAACCCCCACCAATTGACCTCTTGCATATTATATCTTTCAAATTAATCAATTATCAAAGTTGTAACAATTTTTATTCCTGCAAGTATGTTATAAATTTGCAAAAAAACCTTAAATATGAAAACAAATGAAATTTCTGTAGATGCATTATCTAAGTATAAAAATTATGCTTGGGATTTTGCAATGGATTATGGTCCAAAACTTATTGGAGCTATAGTAGTATTAATTATTGGATTTTGGATTGTTAAAATGCTCGTGAAGGGTTTTGATAAGCTAATGACACGATCAAAATTAGACGACTCATTACGCCCATTTCTTAAAAGCTTGGTGGGTTCGTTGCTAAAAATAATGCTCATTATTTCTATCATGGGTATGTTAGGGATAGAAATGACCTCGTTTATTGCCATTTTAGGTGCCGCAGGTTTAGCTGTTGGTATGGCCTTATCGGGCACATTGCAAAATTTTGCAGGAGGTGTAATGATCTTAATTTTTAAACCTTTTAAAGTTGGCGATGTAATAGAAGCCCAAGGTTTTATTGGTGCAGTAAAAGAAATCCAAATTTTTGTTACCATTTTAAATACCCCCGATAATAAAACTATTATTATCCCGAATGGAGGACTATCTAACGGTTCTGTAGTTAATTTTAGTACACAAGCCACTCGTAGAGTTGATTGGGTTGTTGGTGTAGGATATGGAGAAAATATTGAAAAAGTAAGGGGAGTAATTGATGGTTTAATTGCAGCCGATGAACGAATTTTAAAAGATCCCGCTCCTTTTGTGAAAGTGGGCGAATTAGCAGATAGTTCTGTAAACTTCACAGTTCGTGTATGGGTTAATGCAGCAGATTATTGGGGTGTATTTTTTGATATGAACGAAAATGTATATACTACTTTTGCGAAAGAAGGAATTAGTATTCCATTCCCTCAAATGGACGTACATGTTGATAATGTAAAATAAATAATAACATTGATATGATAAAAAAAATACAACTATTAGTTATTGTCATTGGCCTTAGTGGTGTGGCAATGGCTCAAGACGCTAATACCGTAACGAAAGATACCGTTTGGCGCACAGAAGGTGCCTTTGGGTTTAAATTTAACCAAGTAGCACTTACCAATTGGGCAGCTGGGGGGCAAAATTCCTTAGCTTGGAATACCACATTCGATTTTACAGCAGATTATAAAAAAGACAAATGGAAGTGGGATAACATTGTTCACTTAGGCTATGGATTATCTAAGCAAGGGGAAGCTCCAATAAACAAAACTGATGATCAGATTTTGTTGAATACAAATTTAGGCTATGAGTTAAAAGAAGCATGGTATGCAACATTAAATGCAAATTTTAGGACTCAATTTGCCAAAGGCTACGATTTACCAAACGACTCTGTAGTAATTTCTAGTTTTATGGCACCAGGCTACTTGGTTGCAGGTCTGGGAATTGAGTATAAACCAAATGATAATTTTGTATTTTCTGTGAGCCCTGCTTCAAATAAAACAACCTTTGTTTTGGATGATTTACTTTCTGCAAGTGGTGCCTATGGCGTAGATCCAGGATCAAAATCTAGAGCTGAATTTGGTGCATTTTTATCTCTATTCTATAAAAAAGAAATAGTGAAAAACGTAACTTTTACAACCCTATATACCATGTTTGGTAGTTATGAAGATTTAGCTGCTTGGGATATAAACTGGGATTTAATACTTGATTTTAAAATTAATAGTTATTTAGAAGCTAATTTAACTACCAACTTAATTTATGATCAAGATATTGATATACCTGTAGATAATACAGGTAATGGCATAAAAGAAAGTGTTGGGCCTAGGGTGCAATTTAGACAAGCATTAGGTATTGGTTTAACTGCTAAGTTTTAGTTAAGATAATCATAAAAAAAGAGGCTGGCGAAAGGCAGCCTCTTTTTTTAGTCCCATTTCCAATCCCCTCCAATTCGTAGCTTTTCTTCAAGGTTATTTTCTATCATAAAACTTTTGGTTTGTTCCGAATCCATTCGAGTAAAGGGCAAAACTTCTGCATTGGCAACAGAGAAAAGTATCATTGTACCAAAGCGTACATTATTAGTGATATCTACTTTCTTCACTAAGCCAAAATCATCGCAATCGGCATGGTAGCAGTTATAAATGGAGCGCTCCATATTGGAGTGTAACGACACAATTGGCACACCCTCTAACATAAATGGTTGGTGATCGCTATGTAAACCTGCACGTGAACTAAATTTATTTTTGTAAGCACTATCTAGGGTCTGAATGTAGCCCCCAACTTCTTTGAAGAAAACAGAATCTACTCCCATTCCTGAAGCATTAATGCCCACAGGGTTTCCCGTCATATCAAGATTCATCATCGCTTTAATGTTATTGATACTCCCATTTTTTACAGCCTGTGAAACGAGGTACTTGGAACCAAGTAAACCTTGTTCTTCGCCCATAAACAGCACAAATTTCACAGTCCTTTTTGGTTGCAAATTATTAGCTTTAAAGCTTCGTGCTATGTCAAGCACGCTAAAAGAACCAATCCCATTATCGATAGCTCCTGTAGCCAAATCCCAACTATCTAAATGGCCTCCTAATACAATTTCTTCTTCGGGTAATTCCGAACCTTTAAGCGTGGCTATAATGTTTCGTGCTTTAATTGGTCCACTAATATTGGTCATATTAATGGCTGCTTTCACATTCTTACCATTTTCGAGTTGTTCTTTAAGCATCCTGCCATCTTCTAAGCCAATGCACATAGCAGGAACGTCTAAAATTTTTCCATTTACAGAGGCTGTTCCTGTTAATAACACTCCATCCTTTACTTGATTAAACAGAATAACCCCGATAGCACCATGGTCGATCGCAAGAGAAGTTTTTTCAGATCGGTGAAGATTGTGTTTTCCTTTTTCGGTGCCCGGTAAAAGACTGATATAAGCAAGTACTACTTTGCCTATTACATCAATACTATCGTAATCTTCAGCAAGGCCATTACCTAAAAAAACAATATCGGCAGCAACCAAGGCATGCTCAGGCGACATTCCTAAACTTACTACTGCCATTGTATTTACTTCACCATCAATATTTATGGTTAGCTGCACCGAACCACGGCTCCATGCATCTACTTCAAATTCTTGGTATTGTACATCTTCAAATCCATAGGATTTAAATTTATTGAAAACATACTCTTCTGCTTTGGCTCCGTTTTCAGAGCCTGTTAGCCGATGGCCAATGGTAGAAGTAGCTTCTTCTAATGTAGCATAAGCCATAGAATTGGCTCTTATTTCTTTATCTAGTTTTTTAAAAAATTTAACAGAGA
>CAZDQR010000204.1:2171-6101 GCA_964507315.1 uncultured Roseivirgaceae bacterium | reverse complement strand
TTTCATATTCCGTTTTTAACAAGTTAATTTGCTTAGAGCTATTTTCATTATAAAGGCTATCTGAATACAATTTTAATAACCTGTAAGCATTAACTGCCTTTTCAAAATCTCTTTGATCGATGTAAATATCTTTCCTATTGTTATAACTGTTTCTAAAGCCAAGTTTTTGATTGAGAATTTTATATTGACCTAATGCTAAATCGTTATTTAATATTGCTAAATCAAAGTTATTTTGTAATAAATGGGCTTTAGCTAGGCCTAAATAACAAAATCCTAAACTATAGTGGTTTTGTTTCTTCTTTAAATATCCTATCGCTGCCTCAAAACAAAAAGCAGCACTATCTAAAAATTGCTTGTTTTCTACATACGCGTCACCTTGTAAACTTAAAGCTGTTGCAATAAGAATAGTATCATTAATCCCTTGTGCAATTAATTCTGCTTCTTTCATTTTATGAATTGCATTCTCTAAACCCTTGTTGTTTGTTAAGTACAAATTTCCGATGGTCATTATGCTCTTGGCTAATTCTGCTTTTAAATCTTGTTTTTCATAATACTCTCTAGCTTTTTCAACATAGTTTAAAGCTTCACTAAATTGTTCATCATTTTGAAGAACAAGAGCCATATGATACTCGGTAATGGCCAGCCCTTGTTTATCGTCTATTTCTAAAAAAATAGCCCCAGCCTTTTTATAATAGTTTATGGATTGATCAAAATTGCCTTGAATATCATATATAACTCCAAAAAGATTATATGCTTTAGCTTCGCCTTTCAAATAATTATTCTTTTGTGATAAGCTTAAGATATTATTCGATAACAGTTTTGCCGAATCCAAATTAGTGTACCAAATTGACTTTACGATTTTTTCTAACTTTGCAATTTTTTGTATTGCTTCTTCTCTATTTAAAAGAGGTTGTTCCTGTGCATAAATCGGAAGGCTAAACAGGCACACAAGTGTTAATACGAAAAGCTTTTTTAGATACATAAAACATCAACATTAACGATATCTTCCACAATTGGCATAAAATTACAATTCATCACAAGGTAAAACATATTATAGAAGGTTAATTACCCGTAGATAACTAATTATTTTAAGTTGACCAATCTTACTTACCTTTGTAAAAAAATTACAGATGCCCTCAACCTCTTTCGAAGATTTAAACCTAAATCGGCAATTACTCAACGCAATTGACGATGCACGATATGATAAACCAACTGCTATTCAGCAAAAGGCCATTCCGTTGGTGTTAAATGGGCATGATTTAATGGGCATTGCCCAAACAGGTACAGGCAAAACGGCTGCTTTTGTTTTGCCAATTTTAATGAAAATTAAATATGCTCAAGGCAATGATGCTCGAGCTTTAATTTTAGCGCCCACCAAAGAATTGGTATTACAAATTGAAGAAGTAACAAAGCAATTAGCCACCTACACCGACCTAAGAATATTAGCCATTTACGGAGGTGTAGGCCCTAAAACGCAGATCGAACACCTTGAACAAGGTGTAGATATTATTGTTTCTACTCCAGGCCGTTTTATGGATATTTATTTGCGAGGAATTATTCATACCAAGCAGCTAAAAACCCTTGTGCTAGATGAAGCCGACAAAATGATGGATATGGGGTTTATGCCTCAAATTCGAAAAATTTTAGAGGTAATACCTGTTAAAAGGCAAAATTTGCTCTTTTCGGCTACCATGCCAGATCGTGTTATCGCTTTATCCGATGAATTTTTAAAATACCCGGAACGAGTTGAAGTGGCTCCTCAGGCCTCAACTATTGACACAATCAAGCAGGTTTTTTATGAGGTTCCTAATATGAGAACTAAGATTAATTTTGTTGAATACTTGCTGCAAACCGAAAAGTTTACCCGGGTACTAATTTTTACAAAGACCAAGCAAACGGCAGATAATCTATTTAAATACCTAGACCGAAAAAAACTAGGTCCTACTCGAGTGTTGCACTCAAATAAAGGTCAAAATACTCGTATTAACACCATGCAGCTTTTTAAGGATGGAGAGCTAAAAGTGTTGGTTGCTACCGATGTGGCCTCTAGAGGAATTGACGTGAGCGATGTAAGCCATGTAATCAATTTTGATGTGCCTAACCTATATGAAGATTATGTACATAGAATTGGGAGAACTGGTCGTGCTGAGAAAACGGGGGTAGCCATAACATTTGCGAATGAAGCGGAGCTATTTCACATTGCCAATATTGAAAAGCTTATTAGGAAAAAAATTCCTCAGAAAAGTTTACCAAAACATATCAAAATTGAGGAATCTACTTTTGATGAACAGCAAGATATAGCTCGCTCTATTGATCACCAAAAACGAAAGGAAGACCCAACATTTAAAGGAGCATTTCACGAGAAAAAAGCTAGGCCTGATAGAGACAGCAAATGGAACCCTAAGAATAAATTAAAAAAGGGTAAGAATAAGAAAAGAAGAAGGTAAGCTTGTCTTTCCTCTTTAATTGGGACAAGCATATATAATACTAGGGCACTTTAATTAAGGTTTTACAACCTCAAAGGCTACACTATCACTAGCAAATGCAGAGAAAATACCCCGGGCATTTATGATATTACTCGGGGGTTCGTTTAGGTCACGAGAATCTTGTTCTTCACTATCGTACAAATCGGCATACTCTTGGTTAACCTTGTAAATTTTAACCATATATGGCCCATACGAAGGTAAAAGAGCTCCATTTACAGTTAGTATTGTATCAGTACTTGGTCGAGAAATAATGGCAAAATCTTCTAATATTCCGTCAACCACTTTTTGTACATCGGGTGGTAAAATGGGCTTTAATAAATTGCTCCGAAACTCAATTACCGTATAATGAAGTTCATTATTGGGGTTATCCCAAGTCACAATAATTTCTGCATCGGCCAATGGGTCACCTGTAATAAAATCAGCACCACTGTTAATTTTAGGTATCACCATCTGATCCTTTGAACTTGTAATGCCAACAGGAGGAGTGGGCACATTAGTTGTGGCCGTTGCCACTCTGCCATTTACATCTACTTCAAGCTCTATTATTTCTTGGGGTAAAATTTCTAAGTCATTTCCCGAGTATTCGTATTTTCTCGTCCGAGAATTATAACTAAGGGAATATAACTTTCCATCTTTCTTTAAAGTAAGAACCGCTGTTTTAATAACCTCCGATTCCCCTTCAGGATCACTTAAGGGAACCAGTGTTTTAATTATCACTTCTCTTACTGGTTCTTTAGAAAAAATGTATGCCTCTACAACGAAATTATTATTTAAGGCATCAGGTACCGGATTGCAGCCAAATGCGATAATTGAAATGATTAATATGAATGATAGGTTCTTCATTAAAAACTTACATTAAATGAAAGATTGGGAGTAAAGCCTAAATAATTTACATCTGTTCTTAAAAACGGAGTTTGGTCGAAATCATATTTATAATACCACGTGTTTTTACGGTTATAAAGATTAAATAAGGAAGCTCCTAAATCAGCTTTTGCCTTACCGATATTAAACCTGCGGTGTACCGAAATATCCATACGATGATAGGGAGGAATGCGAGACCCATTTTTGGCACCCACACTCACAAATTGGAGCGGGTCACCATTGAGCTGATTTACTGTATAGAACCCTTCTGGTTCCGAAAAAGGCTTGCCTGATCCATACACAAAATTTACAGCAATAGACCATTCTCCTATATCGTAGCTATTTACTAATTTAAGCTCGTGCCGTTGATCGTGTGAAGCATAAAAGGGAACACCCTCATTTAAACCTGGAAAAGTATTAACCACTTGAGCGAGCGTGTAGGAGAGCCACCCTGAATACCTTCCCGCCTTTTTCTGAATTAGAAACTCCACTCCTTGTGCCACTCCACTTCCTTCAAAAAACAATTCACTTGCTTTAAACTCTTCATCGCTTCTAAAGCGTAAGCTAAATTCAGTGAGTCCTT
>CAZDQR010000204.1:0-2071 GCA_964507315.1 uncultured Roseivirgaceae bacterium | reverse complement strand
AGCTCATTATCCAGTTTAATTGAATAATCTCTTACTCGATTGGTTTCTATTCCTTTTGCTTTAAATTCATTTTCGAGCGAATCTAAGGACGGTATGGTCAATTGAAACAACACATCAATATCGTAGTTGCTAAAGTACTCAGAGCCAGCCACCAATAAATTGGTGTAAAGTTTACTGTCCCACTGCCTACTCCATTTTAGAGAAGCTGCTTTATTACCCCAATCTGTTTTTTCGGCCACATCAATATTTACATGCCTTATGGGTATACTAGAGCCAAAATCTATTACTCTAAGTAAGGTTCTAGATTGATCTAAAAAATCCTTTCCATTATATACGCTTAAGGAAATCATATCTTTATCCGATGGTCTAAAAGAGAGTTTCCCATTCCAATCGTAAAAATAAAAACTAGGGTCTAGCTCGTTAAAACTTAAGTTACCCACTTGTTGATTATTGTCTAAAAAATTACCTGTTAGATTTTTATAGAGTCCACTTTGAATAACATCTGTATAAGACCTACGGCCTGCTAATAGCAATGAAAACTTTTTAGCAAAAGGAAGCTCAATCATGGCATTGGCACTTAAAAAGTTAATGCCTGCACTTCCTCTTATTTTCTCGAAGCTGCCTGTTTTGCCTGTTAAATCTACCACACTGGAGGTTCTACCTCCATATTTTGCAGGGAATCCTCCTTTAAATAATTGCACATCTTTAACTGCATTGGCATTAAACGCGCTAAAAAAACCGAAGAAATGATCTACTTTATACACCGTCATTCCGTCTAATAAAACCAAATTTTGATCGGGCGTTCCTCCACGAACAAACAAGCCTGCTGAGCTTTCGTTGGTTCCACTTACGCCTGGCAATAATTGCAAGGATCTAAAAATATCCACTTCTCCAATACTCGGCAATGTGGTTATTTGCTTGGTAGACATCCTTACCTTGCTCACCCCTTCTTGCACATTAATATAATTGTTCGACTCTGCTTGAATCACCACTTCATTAAGAGAGGTTGAAATTGGATCGAGCTCAATTTTAATTTTAGGACCATCTAACTCGTTATAAGGAACTTCTTTTAGGTTATAGCCTACATAGCTAAATTGAATAATACTGGTATCCGAAGGAATGCCATAAAGTGTAAAAAACCCATCTACATTAGTAGTAGTACCTGATTTTTTGGATTTTATAACAATATTGGCATAAGATAGAGGTTCACCAGAACCTAGCTCCACCACTTTCCCACTAAGGGTGTATTGCGCTTTTACTTGGATACTCAAGAGCAAAACAGAAACTAACAGGAACAATCGCATTTTTAAAAGTAATGTTTTAATTGGAATTGGGTGTTGTTGTTTCCGGTTTTGCACATAAATATTCTATAGGTTTGTGATTAACCATTATTTAATATGCGAAACTCAGCTATCCTTCTAATCATACTCAGTATTTTTTGTTCCAAACTTGCTGCCCAACAAATTATTGAAAGGCAGATAGATAAAAAAGACCTGAAAGCATACATCAAAGAATTGACATCCAAAGAGTTTGAGGGAAGAATGATTGGTACTGAGGGACAAAAAAAAGCTGCTCACTTTATTGCAAATAGATTTGAACAGCTTGATCTTCAGCAAATAGATAACAACTCCTATTTCCAGCATTTTGAAGTAACTAAGGATTATTCTTCTCAAGTTTATTTTGAGGTCGATGGGCACAAATTAACTAATTATAAAGAAATGGCCTATTTAGGTCATGTTAAAAATAATGTTGAAGTAGAAAAAGAGATAGTCTTTGGAGGTGATGGAAGCAGCCAATACTTAAACCTTCAAGATATTAGCGACAAGGTTATTTTAATATTCGCCTCCAATATGAGAGCTACTGGGAATTTGAATAATCAATTATTAAAACGAGGGGCATTCGCAGTAATTTATGCAAATCCAACTAACCAAAAGCAGTTTGAATCAATGCGAAATGGGTACAAAGATTTCTACACAAGTGAAGATTTCTATCTTAAAGATGAAAAAACTAAAGTTGATATGTAAGCTTCCCCAAAAACTGGACGGTTTAGAAGTGGAGAAAACCCACTAAA
>CAZDQR010000203.1:0-6111 GCA_964507315.1 uncultured Roseivirgaceae bacterium | reverse complement strand
ATGAAAAAGGAGACTATTTTAGATCAATAGCACTTTTTGAAGAGGTATTGCCTGTAACTAGGGGTAAACCTGAGGGGGAAAAAGCACAGTTTTATTATGCTTATGCACATTTTAAAGATAAACAGTACATTTTAAGTGCTCATTACTTTGAAACCTTTTATCAGACATACTCTAGAAGCGAATATGCTACAGAAGCACAGTTTATGTATGCTTATTCACTGTATCAAGACTCCCCTATTTACTCACTTGATCAAACAAGTACACGGGATGCGATTGATGCTTTGCAGGCTTACATCAACAAAAACCCTGATTCTGAGTTTCTTAAAGAAGCCAATGATATAATTTCTGAATTGCAAATTAAGCTTGAAACTAAAGCTTATGAAAATGCAAAAGAGTATTACAAAATAGGCATGTTAAAGAGTGCGAAGATTGCATTTGAAAATTTTGCAAAAGATTATCCAGACTCAAAATACAACGAAGAGTTGAAATATTTAAAAATTGAGGCTATCTTTAAAGTTGCACAAAAGAGTATTCCATCAAAACAGAAAAAAAGATACCAACAGGTTTTAGAACTATACGAAGAATTTGTAGATCGATACCCAAACAGTACATTTCAAAATCAAGCAGAAAAATATTATGATTCTGCTATAAATCAATTAGAAAAAAAATTATCCTAATATTATGTCCTCACAAGCATCATTAAAAACAAGAAACGTTAAAGAGTTTACCGTAGAAACAAATAATGTGTATGAGTCAGTTACCATTATTTCTAAGAGAGCTAGACAAATTTCGGCTACTGTAAAAGACGAGTTAAATTCAAAATTAGCTGAATTTGCTTCTACAGTAGATAACCTTGAAGAAATTTTTGAAAACAGAGAGCAAATTGAAATTTCTCGTTTTTACGAAAGAATGCCTAAGCCAACAAACCTTGCTACTGATGAGTTCTTAGAAGGTGAGCTTACGCACAGGTTAAAAGGAGACTTAGAAGAGTCGGAACTTTAAAGTAGAATATTCTATTTTTACCATATGCTCCAAGGAAAGAAAATTATTTTGGGAGTTTGTGGTGGAATAGCCGCTTACAAAGCAGCCTTACTAATAAGGTTGCTAAAAAAAAATGGAGCAGAGGTGCAAGTTATAATGACTCCCTCTGCTCATTCTTTTATTACCCCTCTTACACTTGCAACTCTAAGCAACAATCCAGTGCTTACTAAATTCCAGAAGGATGAAACTGGTATTTGGAACAATCACGTTGAACTAGGCATTTGGGCCGATTTGCTACTCATTGCACCAGCAACGGCCAACACGCTTTCTAAAATGGCTCACGGCCAATCAGATAATTTACTAGTTACCACATACCTATCAGCTAGATGCCCTGTAATGGTTGCACCTGCTATGGATTTAGATATGTATAAGCACCCAACTACAAGCAACTCTTTAACTTTATTAACTAAGCAGGGTGTGTTAATTATAGATTCCGAGGAAGGTGAATTAGCAAGTGGCCTGGAAGGGAAAGGACGCATGGCCGAGCCTGAAAACATTTTTAACCTTGTAAAGGAGCATTTTAGTGATTCTTCTAAACTTAGTGGGAAAAATATCTTAATTACTGCTGGCCCAACTTATGAGGCCATTGATCCTGTTCGATTTATTGGCAACCACTCCTCTGGTAAAATGGGTTTAGAATTGGCACTTGCAGCACAAGCTAAAGGAGCAAATGTAACTTTAGTAATTGGGCCGAATAGCCTTAATACAGAGGCTATAAAAACCACCATAAAAGTTACGAGCTCAAAACAAATGTACGATGCGTGTAATAAGTATTATGCAAACACAGACATTGCCATATTTGCTGCTGCTGTGGCCGATTATGCCCCAAGCAAAATAGCAGACCAAAAAATTAAAAAGAACTCAGACACGATGTCTATTGAGCTTTCTAAAACTGTAGATATTGCTAAAACCTTTGGAGATAAAAAAGAGTCTCATCAATTTAATGTGGGGTTTGCACTGGAAACAGAAAACGAACAAGTTAATGCCCAAAACAAGCTCACTAAGAAAAATTTTGATTTAATTATACTTAACTCATTAAACGACAAAGGCGCTGGATTTAAAAGCGATACGAATAAAATAACAATTATTGATTCGCAAAATAATACTGAAATTTTTGAGTTAAAGAGTAAAACACAAGTTGCCAAAGACATTTTGCATGAGATTGAAGTACGCATATAGTTTTATACTATTCTTAATTATTATGAGCAGCGCTCAAATAAGCACATCGCAAGATTTAAATTGCAATGTAGTTATTGATGCGCAAAGAATTGAGACTTCTGAAACTCGCATTTTTGAAGATATGGAACTTGCACTCGAAAACTTTTTAAACACCAGAAAGTGGAGCACAGATGAAATTAATCCCGAAGAACGAATAAAGTGTGCTTTAACTATTACGCTCAACGAAATGCCCAGCATTGGCACCTTTAAAGCAACCGTGCAAATTCGATCTGCTCGGCCCATTTTTAATACCACATACGAATCCATTATATTTAATTTTGCAGATAGAGACTGGTCATTTGAATACGTAGAGTCATTGCCAATGAATTTTAATGAAAACGATTATTCATCAAATTTAACATCAATGTTAGCCTTTTATGCGTACATAATTGTTGGCTTAGATTATGATTCATTTGGCGAATTAGCAGGTTCACCCTATTTTGCGAAAGCTCAAAATATTGTAACCAATGCTTCGCAAGGCGGCAGACCTGGTTGGGGAGCCTTACAAAGTACAAGAAATAGATATGCACTAATAAATGCCATTACTAACCAACAAATAGAAGACCTTAGAATTGGGTATTACAAATACCACCGACTTGGGCTAGATGTATTTGAAACCAACCCAGAAGAATGTAGAACGCAAATATTAGAAGTGCTAGAAAGTGTAAAAAAGATAAAAGCACGATACCCTACCTCCATCTTTGTAATTAGTTTTTTTGATGCAAAATCCGAGGAACTCGTAAATGTATTTGCCGATGCGACCCAACAAGAAAAAAGAAAGGCTTATAACTTACTCATTGACCTAAACCCTATTAAAGAAGATATTTTTAAGGAGATTTTAAAATAGATTCTTAGTAATTCTTTGCCCTATCTTTCTCTAACGAAGAATAATCAACTATTTTGCATAATTATACATTATGCTAGTTCTACTTTAACTAATGCTATCAAGCCTATCCATACAAAATTACGCCCTCATCGAATCGTTACAGATGAATCCTGCTCAAGGGCTAAATATAATTACAGGTGAAACAGGTGCAGGTAAATCTATTATGCTCGGTGCCATTGGCTTATTATTAGGTAAAAGAGCAGATACCAAAGCACTTTTACATGAAGGCAAAAAATGTATTATCGAAGGTGTTTTTAATATTGAAGCCTACGATTTAAAATCCTTTTTTAATGAGGCAGACCTAGATTACGAGCACGAAACTTCGATACGTAGAGAAATATCTACAGCTGGAAAATCTAGGGCTTTTATTAACGATACTCCTGTAACTCTTGATACGCTAAAAAAACTCGGTTCTTTTCTTATGGATGTTCATTCACAAAATGAAACATTGCAATTAGGCGCTGCCGATTTTCAGTTAGATGTAATAGATGCATATTCAGAGAGTCAATCTCTTGTAAAAGCATACCAGGATTTATATGTAGATTTTAAAGCAAAAGAAAGAGCCTATACTCAGCTCTTGCAAGAGGGCGATACCCTTAAAAAGGAGGCAGATTATAATTCCTTTTTGCTTCAAGAGCTTGCAGAGTTAAACCTTACTGCAGAAGAACAATTGCCTCTTGAAGAAGAACTAAAGGTACTTGAAAATGCGGGGGAAATAAAGGAGCGCCTAAACGAAGCAATTCAGAATTTAAACGATTCAGAATTTGGCAGCCTCGAACGTTTACAATCTGTTAAAACAGTACTAAAGCAACTCTCTAGCTATGGCGCACAGTTCGAAAAATTAGACAAACAGTTTGAACAGGCTTTTATTGAATTAAAAGAACTTGCCAGGGACCTAGAAGACGAAGAGGAGCAAGTTTCTGTAGATTTTGAAAGAACAGAAACGGTTAAACAACGACTTAGCAGTATTTACACCTTGCAAAATAAGCATCAAGTAAATTCGATTGTGGGTTTAATTCAAATCCAGAAATCATTAGAAGAAAAAAACTTTGCTGCCAATAATTTAGATGCAGATAAAGAAAAATCTAAACTTTTAGTAGAAGCAGCGGAGCAAAAAACAAACAAGCTTGCCAGCCAGTTAAGCGCCCAACGAATAAAAAGTTTTGCTCCATTTAAAGAGGCAATAAAATCGCTTTTATCCCCTTTAGGAATACCCGATGCAGTTATAAATATAGAATCAACATTAAAGCCTCTAGCCCAAAAAGGGGTAGATGATCTTCAAATACTTTTTAGCGCGAATAAAGGCATTGCACCTCAATCGTTAAAGCAAGCCGCTTCAGGTGGTGAGTTTTCTAGGCTTATGTTTTGCGTAAAATATCTATTGGCCGATAAAACAGCTTTACCAACCATTGTATTTGATGAAATTGACACAGGAATTTCAGGTGAAATTGCCTTAAAAATGGGTGTGATGATGCAAAAAATGGCTAAAAATCATCAGGTAATTGCCATTAGTCATTTACCTCAAATTGCAGCCAAAGGAGACACTCACTATTTTGTTTATAAAGATAACTCCTCAGACCGAGCCATTAGCAGCATTAAAGAGCTTACAACGGAGCAAAGTGTTAAAGCAATTGCCCAGATGATTGGGGGGAACAAACCTTCGGACAGTGCCTTCGAAAGTGCTCGTGAGCTTATGCTAAGTTAAAAGCCTCCTTGTCCACTTCTGAACAAGGAGGTCTTTACTTTAATCAACAATCTTATTTAGCAGGAAGAAACTCCTCTAATTTATTGTGCAACTCCTCTCCACGAAGATTTTTAGCTACAATTACACCATTTGGATCTATTATGATGGAATGAGGGATCGCTCTAATTCCATAAATCTCTGAAGTGGCATTTTGCCATCCTTTTAAATCAGAAACATGGTTCCACGTTAATCCATCTTTAGCAATCGCCTTTATCCATTTAGTTCTATCCGTATCATACGAAACGCCTAAAATATCGAAGCCACGTTCGTGGTATTTATTATAAGCGGCAACTACATTGGGGTTTTCTGCTCTACAAGGCCCACACCAAGAAGCCCAAAAATCAATCAATAAGTATTTACCTTTAAAGCTGTCTAATGATATTTGAGTGCCTGTAGAATCTGCTTGCGAAAATACAGGTGCTTTCATTCCTACTTGAACCTTGCGCCAAGTAGCCATATTTTTTCGTAACTGTTTTACATATACTGAGCTATCAAGTAAAGGGTTAAACAAGGCAACCAATGAATCCATTTCTTCCAATTGTTCATCTGAATAGTATTTTCTAGTAGCCATTTTCGGCCCCAAAATATTACCCATATTTTCAGTCATAAAACTCGCATCGTTTTTGTCCGATGCCACTTGAATTACATCATAAAGCTTCTCAACCCGAGCAATTTCTGCAGTGTCATTATTTTCCTTACCAGCTTGCCACTGTGCATAAAGGGTATCTGATTTTATCCAAATTTCATCTTTTAACTTATTATAAGATGCTTGCTTATCATTTAAAGTAGTTCCTGTAACAACTGCCTTATAAATAGCATCAGCACTGGCCACGATATTAATAATTCCTTTTTCTAATACAACATCAGCTGTCCCTCTTTCACCATCCACAGAAACTCGACCCACCAAAGGCAATGTAGCATCTTGCTCTCCAGTAAGAGTTGCTCCTTCTTTAAAATAAACAGAGTCTATCGTAATGGTTTCTTTATCTACACGCTTAGTTAGTTTTACTAAAGTGGAGTCTGCAACACCATTTAAGGTTAAATTAATAGTATAAGAACTTGATTCCTTTTCAGGCGTGCAAGAAACAATTGCCAATAGGGCGAATGCAGAAAATAGTAATTTAAAATTCATGTTGATTGGTATAAGTTAGCTATGTAAAGATTAAAATCAATCATAATTACAACATTATCTGGGCATGCGTATAATAATCAGGCAGATATT
>CAZDQR010000202.1:0-6120 GCA_964507315.1 uncultured Roseivirgaceae bacterium | reverse complement strand
GCTGAGAATATTGAACACTCTAAATTAGTATGTGCCTAAATGACTATCTCTAAAATTATTAATAATAATGTTCCTATAATAATACGAATACTCTCTAAAAATAGGGGTTCAATTTACGTGAACGGCTACAAGATTTTTAGTGTTTAGCTGGTTTCTCGTTTGCAATTATCTCTTTGTTGAATTATTATTTATTTTACCACATGAATCAAATAACTAAAAGCATAATTGTTGTCAAATAGAATGTGTACATCAAAAGCTCCCTTGCTCTTAAACTGTTGATCCATACAGTAGTTGCCTAAGTTATCTACATATATTTTGGGACTAGATGAATTACTAGAATTTGACTGTCGTAACTCAATTTTCGCAACAGTGTTAGATAACTCCTTTTTTGTTTTGAACTTAAACGTTAGGGATTGCCCTTTTTTAACTACTGTTTCAAAGGTGCTCGGCAACACTGGAGTTATTGCGTAATTAAAAGCATCCTTATAAGCCAAAGGAGCATTTAAAAATTCGTCTAAAGTTGGAGGATTTTCTAAAAAGAGCAAAGAAGAGTCCAACGGGTAGTGGTTTTGGACAAAAAAGGTTGGGTCTGGCAAAAAATAAGCCTCATTAAACTGTTTAATAAATGAATAAGCCTCAGTATTTATAGAACCACTAGACCAGGTTGCATCACATAAATACCATTTGTTGTTAAGTTCAACACTGTTCCATGAGTGATTAGGAATTCCAATACCGCCAATATTTGCTTTAGATGTACGCCCATATCCATTAATAATTTCACTCTTAATATCTGCGTAATAACACAATTCCTTTATTAAGTAAGCGTAACCTGTACACACTGTACTGTGATCTTTCAATAATTTGCTAAAAACTTTTGGATGAAATTGCCTGTTCCAATCTGCGAGTTCGGTAGGTTTATTTATTAACTTTTCTCGCATGCGCTTATTCTTAATGTATAAGCTATAATCATTCTCGATATTATTGCTTACCCATTTATAAATGGCGCGAAACTTCTCAATATTTGAGTTTAAGGTGTTGGTTAGTTTAAACGATAAGATGTTTAGGTTAGCAATTGAATGATTTGGATATAGTTCAGCAATACTATCTGCTTTAATAAAACTATAATTTGAGAAGTCAGAAACTTGTGCGTACAAAGAAGATTGTAAGAGGGAAAACCCCAATAAGGCTACTCTAAAGACGTTTGCCATTTTCTAAAAAATGTTTTTTATTTTAGACCAAACGCCTCGAATTCCTAAGGGTTTAGATACATATATTTCTTCCATTGCTACTTCACCCATAAGTACATATCTGGTATCGAGAGTTAGTTTTAAAGTGATATTTTTAGAATTTTCCTTTGCAATTTTATGCTCTAATGTTTCAAACCCGATAAAACTAATTACCAATACATCTCCAGTATTCAATTCTTTTGGAAAGTTGAATTTTCCATCAATATCTGTTATAACTAATTCTGTTGTTCCTTTTAAAGAAACGTAAACACCTGGTATAGGGTATCCTTCTTCATCAACCACTAATCCTGAAATAATAAAAGAATTAATATTGCTATTTGATAATTGAAGTTGTTGGTGTTCTGTTTGTACCGTCTCCGTTTTTAAACTATCGTTGCTTGATTGTGCTAAAGAGTTTTGTGTTACAAAAAGGAGAGAAGCTCCAGCAATACTCGCTTTTAATATTGGCAAGCCAAGCTTTTTTTTAGATTTTAATGGCTCTCTATAATTATTCTGAAGTTGAGAATGCGTTAATCGGCCGCAGTTACTGCCAGAAGAATTGCTTAAGAAATTTATGACCTCGTTGTCACTCATTTTGGTAAAATCGGTTACATTTTTTTGACAAGAACTGCAATACCCACCAGTAGAGTTTGGAGTAAAGTTTTTCCAATTTTCAGGGCAAGGTTTGTTGATTGAAACTTTGTATTTTTTCTTCATAAAAATTTGCCGTAAATAAAAGAGGTGCGCGAACAATGGATTTATAAACGATTAAAACTGAAAAAATGTTTTGAGAAAGAACCTAATACTTAGCTGGCTTTCCATTTGGTAAACTGTTTTGAATGAACAGCCTTAAGTCATCATTAGCTGTTTTTAAATCCGCTTTTCGTAAGTACATCATATGGCCGCTTCGGTATCCTTTAAAGTCCATTCGATCTTTCATTTTACCACTAGGGTCGATTTGCCACATCTTGTATTTTGTGTTAAAATAAGTGGTGGCACCATCGTAATAACCTGCTTGAAACAGTAAGTTGAGGTATGGGTTTTCGGCCATTGCCTTACGAAGATTATCTCTCGTGTTATTGTTTTTATCATCCCAAGGATGAACAGGCCCAAACATATTATACTTAATATCGGTTTTAAATTTAAGGTGTTCTCTAATGTAATAGTTTATGGCTGGCGTAAAGGAGTGTAACCAAGAAGTTAATTCTGGGCTATAATCAGGACTAGTGCCAGCTTCCATTTTATCAAGCCCAAGATAGCGAGAGTCTAACCTGCCAATCGTATTTCCTGTTTTATCACGAAGCAACTCTTTCCAAAAAAAGCGAGTAGGAACGGCTAAATTGTGCTGTAGAATTGACTTTTCTGAAATACCAGAGTAATAGGACATCTTTTTAGCAATGGCTTGCTTCTCTTCTAAAGTAAGCGAGCCGCCTCTTGCTAAAGCAGGCATTAGGCTATTTAATGTAAATGCTTCCGATTCGGGTAAAATATCTAATAAATCCTTTTCTTGGAGCTCCTTTGGTAACATTTTATGGTACCAAGCCGCTGCAGTGAAATATGGAAAATGAAGAGAGGATGAAACTGGCGCATCCGACTTAAACGCTTTATAATCTGCCGGAGAGACTAATATTACACCATTTAAGTACATCCATTGTTTTTCTTGGAGTTCAAGTGCTAAACCCGAAACACGAGTGCCACCATAACTTTCACCAATTAAAAACTTTGGAGAAAGCCAACGCTCTTGCCTGGTTATAAAAGTGTTTAACCATTCGGCTAAGTACTTTACATCGGCATTAATGCCAAAAAAGAGTTCTTTTTTTACCTCTTTCCCATCAGCTGGAATGGTTCTGGAATAGCCTGTATTTACAGGGTTTATATACACAATATCGGCAATGTCTAATACAGAATTGGGGTTATCGTGTACGCCATAAGGCTGAATCGGGTATCCTTCGTCATCAATATTTAATACTTTGGGCCCAGTATAGGCAACGTGCATCCAAACGGATGCTGAGCCAGGCCCTCCATTAAATGAAATTAGTAAAGGGCGCTTGGCTATGTTAGTAACATTACTCCTTTTATAATAGGTGTAGTATAAAGTGGCAATGGGTTTGCCAAGTTCGTTCCAAACAGGCTGGGTGCCAGTAGTGGCGGTGTAAGAAAAATTAGTGCCATTTATGGTGGTAGAGTGGCTGGTAATAACCGTTGTATCTACAGGAATGGTTCTGGTTTGCGCATTGAGCTGGACAATTGCCAGTCCGAAAATTATAAGTGATAGAATCGCCTTTTTCATTTTGTATGAGTTTGAATTATGCTCTTAAAATTAACCAAATTATATGGTTAACGCACATTTTTAGCATTTTGTTGATTTTTACTGAGCTCTAGTTGTTTTATTTTGGTCTTCTAATTACCAACCAGTTATGACTTTGAACAGGATTCTCCTATTATAATTTTGAAATAGTAACTACCAAATCACGAAATCAAATTCTAAATTTTCTCTTCTACTTGTAGGGTGTTGCTTGCCATCTGTAAGTTCTGCTACTTTATCAAACACATAATTTCGAAGCTCAGAAATTTGTATCTGCCCATCTTTATTGGCATCGCAATTCCCGGATTTTAACCCTTCGAGTAAAGCGTAAGTAAATACACCATTTTGCCAAATGGGAGATTCAAAAGCAAATTCTACTCCTGAGGCAGACGATATCACCATAGCTCCAGTTCCTTTTCGGAGGTCGTTAAAGTATTTTTGCATCAGATCTACCGAGTTCTCTAAGCCAATTTTTTTCTTCGTAATATTTTTGAACCCTCGTGATTTTACTTCCGAATTTGAATCATTTGTACGTGCAGTGAGAGTAGCAATTTCTTCCTCATCTACTTCACCTGAATTACACGCATCTATAAACATGAGTTTTTTTCTAGCAGGAATTCCGTCTAGCAAGCCTTCTAACTCCTCGTAGATTAACCCTTTTTTCGAGGGGTTATAAAAATCAATATCGTGGGTAGCAAAGTAATAATTAAAATCATCGTCTAGTAGTCCGTGCCCCGCAGCAAACAGTATAACCTGATCATTTACAGAAGTGTTCATCAATGTTGCTTTTACCTTAAGAATTTCTTCTTTTGTGGCTTTTGAATCTGTGATTAAAATAGGTGTAAAACCGCTATAATTTTTAGTGTGGGTAGCCATTAGGTTAACCAAATCTGTGGCATCTTTTGCAGCGTAGCTAAGGTCGAACGCATCATTCAGATAGTCGGAAACACCAATGGCTATTACATAAAGGTGCCCTTTTACTTTGGGAGCGTTATAGGTAACATAACGTGTTTCGGTTAAGCTTGTAACTCCAAAGGAGTTAAGTACTGAAAACTGCATTTTGTTTACTCCTGGGCTTAATTCTAACTGCAATAGTTCCTCATAATTTGAGCCTGTTATATATTTTCCTTTTTGCCCATAAACAGGAACATCATTAATAAAAACGAATATTCTTTTTAGTGTGCTTTTATCTTTTGCTTTAACAGGTACCGTGATTTTTGATTGGTTGGTTTCCTGATTTACATAATCAACGTGTAAGCTTGGCAAGATTAAAGAAGCCTGTAAATCATCTTCAGACAAGTCCATTTTTCTCAACCTTTTTAAATACGCTTTGTTGAGGGCTTTTATAAATATGGGGTCAGCACCCCCAAGTTTTTCTAACACTAAATCGGGTCGATTTAAAATTAAATCGAATTGCTCGAAAGGGTAATAGCCAGGTGTGTTAGTTGCACCTAAATTTGTTTGCCACGCCACCGATTGTGCTCCTTTTAATGAAGCTGTGTAATAGCCATCGGGTGTCCAAAGCACCCAATCATCATTTTCATTCACAAATAAGCTAGCTTTTACACTTGCATCATTTGTATTATACATTCTTATTAACCCATTTTCTAACCCTGTAATAAATTGCTTTTTATTGGAAGTTAATGTTAGCCCGTAGGTAGCTAAGCCATCTACAGAAATAGGGTTCATAAAATTATCGAGGTATAAACCATAAGAGGAGCCAATAATAGTGTGCCCATTACCAAGTGGCAAATAAGTTTTTAGCTCATCGTTTAGTGGTGAATTAAAGGAAGGCGGAGTTGTGCCTCTCGCAAGTTCTTTAGCTCCTTTAAAGGAGTAGGGGTTTTTAATTTTTTGAATTTCGAGTTTACTAATATCAAATGATTTTGATACACGACCGAAATAATTTACACGTACCGTTGAGCTGAGCCCTCTGCCAAACCCAATTTGATTGGGGTATTTACTATTTGTGCCTAGTGCTGATAATAGCTCAAAATTAGCATTGGGAGCAAGGTTTATTATTTTTTTGCCCGTTTCTAAATCCCATATAAAGCATTCTTCAGGGTTCATTCCTGTAGACACCAGAAACTTGCCATTTGGACTAAAAGCTAAGCCCATTACATCTTCTTTATGCTTAAATTGGATAGAAGGAACACTTAAGTTTTTTGGTGTAGATGCTAAATCTATTGGATAAACATTAATTTTATTATCAGTTGCGATAGCTAATTTTTTTCCATCAGGAGAGATTTCAATTGCCATTAAATGATCGCCAAAACTTGGGATGTTGATTAATTTTTTCTCATACGATTTTCCCTTGACCAACTCTTGTGGCACCGTGTTTTTTAGATCGAATAAAGTGACCAATCCACTATTATCACCTGCTGCAACATACCTTCCTTTTGGGTCTACCGATAGAACACGAAACATCGCATTATTTGTAATTTTGCCCAAACTACCTGCTGATTTTCTATTTAACGATTCACCTATTAGCTTATAGCCAGTTAAATTTTTTGTGTGCTTCATGAGCATACCAAGCATATCGATTGAAATTACTTCATTAGTGGATGGAACAAAGGATACACCAATAAT